>JAAYRQ010000095.1 GCA_012518685.1 Syntrophomonadaceae bacterium
AAGGCATGGGGGCCTTAATCCCTGGTAGCTTAGAAATGTCTAATGTCGATTTATCGGAAGAATTTACCGATATGATAATAACTCAGCGTGGTTTTCAGGCAAATTCCCGTATTATCACGACCTCAGACGAGATGTTACAAGAATTAGTCAATCTAAAACGGTAATTTTGTACTTTTTCGGGGGATTTTTCCCCCGAAAAGTTAACTGAGGTGTATAATTTATGATATATTTAACTAGATTAAACGGGGAGAAGATTTCTATTAATATAGAATTAATAGAAATAATGGAAACTACCCCAGATACCTTAATAACTTTAACTACAGGTAAGAAGCTAATAGTTAAGGAAAATATCTTAAATGTGCAATCAGCTATTATTAATTATCGTCGGGCCATTAATAGCAGACTTAAAAAATAGGGTTTATAAGGGGGGAAGATAATGGATGAAGAAAAAACTCCAGAAATAAAAGAGAAAACAGGTTTTGATTTTAAAATAATCATAGCAGGATTAATAATATTCTTAATTGCTATGGGTGCTTCTTATTTATTAATGAAAAACCTAATGTCTCCTCTTTTACCTAAGGATGAAAAAGAAAACAAGGAAGTATTAACAGGGAATTTAATTGAAGTTGGAGAATTTACTACTAATATAGGTGATATGGGTGGTTCTAGATTTGTAAAGGTAGAAGTCTTTGTGGAAGTATCTGGAAAAAAGGGAACGGAAAACATTAATGAATTTATGCCTATTATAAAAGATAGTATATTAACCATATTATCTTCACAAAATGTAGCTGATTTGGATGTAAGAAATCGCCAAAACCTAAAAAACGAAGTTAAGAATGACCTAAATGCTAAGCTAGGCAACAATACTATAAAAAATGTGTATTTTACTAGTTTTATAATGCAATAATACCTCTTTTTGAGGAGGGCTAATAATGAGTGATATTTTATCCCAAAACGAAATAGATCAGCTATTATCTGCTTTAACTAGTGGTTCAGTTGATGCTGACGAATTGAAAGAGGAAGAGACGAAAAAGAAGGTTAGGGTATATGATTTTCGTCGTCCTAACAAATTCTCCAAAGATCAGATACACACTTTGCGGGTTATATATGAGAACTATGCTCGTGCTTTAGGCACTTATTTATCTGCTCAGTTGAGGCTATCTATACAAGTTGAAGTGTTGTCAGTCGAGCAGACCACTTATGAAGAATTTGTACGCTCTATACCTAATCCGACTATACTAAATGTTTTTTCTTTATACCCTTTGGAAGGAAACGCCATATTAGAGATTAATCCTAACCTAGGTTTTGCTATGCTAGACCGTTTGCTAGGTGGCTTGGGAAATGTACCCGAAAAAATAAGACCCTTAACAGAAATAGAACAGACGGTAGTAGAGCGAGTAGGGCAAAGAATGTTAGATTATATGCAAGAACCGTGGGGGAGTATCATTGAGATTGAACCTTCATTAGAAAGGGTAGAAACTAACCCCCAGTTTACTCAGGTAGTATCACCTTCAGAAATTATGATAATTATTTCTTTGGAAACTAAGATGGGTAATTTAATCAGCATGATGAACATGTGTATTCCTTTTATTGTATTAGAACCTATAGTTGATAAGCTAAGTGTACATTTTTATTATGCTTCTTCTAGCAGTCAAGCATTACCAGAAAATGTAGATGCGATAAGATACAGGCTAGATAACACCTATGTGCCTGTAAAAATTTTGCTAGGTAGAACAGTGATAACAGTTAAAGATTTATTAGGCTTATCCGTTGGTGATGTTATTCCACTTAATAAAAATATTAATGAAGAGCTTGAAGTTATTATTGGACAGAGAACGAAATTCCTTGGTAAACCAGGCACTTTTGGTAATAAATATTCAGTGCAAGTTTCCCAAATAATAAAGGAGGGAAATGAAGATGAATGATGGTCTTTTATCTCAAGAAGAAATTGATAGCCTATTAAATGCTAATGCGGCAGAACCAGTACAAGGCAGTGTGGAAGTTAACGATCTTACCGATTTTGAAAAAGATGCCTTAGGTGAGATTGGTAATATAAGTATGGGGACTTCGGCCACTACTTTATCAACTTTATTAAGAAAAAAGGTGTCTATTACTACTCCTAATGTTATGCTTACTACAAGAGAACAACTACAATCTGAATATCCTATTCCGTATGTAGTGGTGGAAGTAAGTTATACCGAAGGCTTATATGGAACAAATATTTTAGTAATAAAGGAAGAAGATGCCTGTATAATTGCAGATTTAATGATGGGGGGAGAAGGGCAGTGTGAACAGTATGAATTAGATGAGATTCAGTTAAGTGCAGTAGGAGAAGCCATGAACCAAATGATGGGTTCAGCAACTACTAGTCTTTCCTCCATGTTTAATACTAGGATTGATATCGCTCCACCAAAATTAACCGTAATGGATTTTGCTAAGGAGAATCTAGAAATATCTACAGATTCTAACGAAATGGTCAGTATTAAATTCAAAATGGAAATTGAAGGATTAGTTAATAGTGAGATAATGCAAATTATTCCTATGGAAGCTGTAAAAAATATGATTAGTAAGTTAATGGGTAGTACAGTTGAAGAATCTCCCATAGACTTAGTTGCCCAGGAAACTGCAGTTGAAGCAACTCCACCACCACAGCCAGAAGTTGCTCAGCCTAGTTACGAAGAAAGCATACTAGATAATTATGCAGCATCCCCGAATATGTGGGAAAACGAGTTGTATAACAACATTCCCACTAATGTAAAAAAAGGCGAACAAATGACGGTGCAACCGGTTCAATTTGCTCCCTTAAGAGAGGATAACATGCCTCAAACACCCCAAAATATAGGATTAATTATGGATGTTCCTTTGGATGTAACGGTAGAGCTAGGTAAGACTAAAAAAACTATTAAGGATATACTAGATTTACATCAGGGGGCTATTATCCAAATTGATAGGATGGCAGGAGAACCTGTAGATTTAATGGTTAATGGTAAATTAATTGCAAAAGGTGAAGTGGTAGTAATAGACGAAAGTTATGGTATTAGAATTACTACTATAATTAGTCCTATGGACAGGATGAATAAACTTCAATAGATATATTTTAGGAGGTTTATGATGGGAAAGAAAATATTAATAGTTGACGATGCAGCTTTTATGCGGATGATGATTAAGGATATCTTATCTAAAAACGGCTATGAAATAGTCGGGGAAGCTGAAAATGGACAAGTGGCAGTAGAGAAGTACAAGGACCTAAAACCAGATTTAGTTACTATGGATATTACTATGCCAGAAATGGATGGTATCGCAGCAGTTAAGGAAATTAAGGCATTCGATCCTGCAGCTACAGTTATTATGTGTAGTGCTATGGGTCAGCAATCTATGGTAATCGACGCCATACAGGCTGGTGCTAAAGATTTTATTGTCAAACCATTTCAACCTGAAAGGGTATTAGAAGCAGTAGGTAAGGCACTTGATTAGTATAAGTGGAAGTGAATATTAATGTTATCACAAAAGAGAACCTACATAGTATTACTTATAGCAATTATCCTGCTTTTTTCATTTTCATTAAATGCTGGGGCAGTTAATGATATTGAAGAATTAAATAATGAACTTAACAAACAACAGACTAACCAGACATATTCTGATGGCAAGATATGGCTAGATTTCCTAAAGTTGATAGCAGTTTTAGGCTTAATAGTCTTGGTGGCCTGGTCAATAATAAAGATTTTTGGTCAGCAAATATCTAATAGGACTCAAGGTACTTGGATAAGTGTCGTTGATGAAGTTACCTTAGGTCCCAGCCGGGGTATTGTAATATGTGAAGTAGGGGAAAAACTATATGCTATTGGGATAACAGACCATAATATTAACTTACTATTTGAAATTAATAATCCTAAACTTTTAGAAGAAATTAGTTTAAATCAATCATCTGATGAAACTACGGCTGCAAAAAATAAGGATATAAGAGATTATATCACTAAGCTTTTTTCAGGAAAAAAATCGCTTACTAGTAATAAGCAAGATTTTCGTATGTTAATGGATGAGCAATTTAATAGGCTAGAAAAGCTATCAGACAATAGCAATAATGATACAACAAAAGAAGAAGTGATAAAATGATTAATAAAGCTAAAGTAATTAATATTTGTTTATTAATCCTATTTCTTTTAGCTTTTATTTCACCTGAGGTACTAGCTGAGCCTATACAACTTCCTAATGTTAACCTAAGTATAGGTGGAGAAGGGGATGAGCAAAATTTATCTTCGGTAATTCAGCTTATCTTATTATTAACTGTTTTAACTTTAGCCCCAGCTATAGTTATAATGTTGACTTCTTTTACTCGTATCGTAGTTGTATTAGCTTTTATAAGAACTTCCTTGGCTACCCAACAGATGCCGCCTAATCAAGTATTGATAGGTTTAGCATTATTTTTAACTTTTTTCGTGATGGCTCCGACTTTACAGGTAGTTAATCAAGCCGCTTTACAGCCATACATGGCAGGAGAAATAGATCAGACTGAGGCTTTTGAAAAGGGTATGGAGCCTATGCGTGCCTTTATGTTTAAGCAGACTAGGGAAAAAGATTTGGCACTTTTCGTTAAAATGGCCAATCTGGAAAGACCTAATAGCTTTGATGATATTCCTAATTATGTCTTGATACCTTCTTTTGTAATTAGTGAATTAAAAACTGCTTTCCAAATAGGGTTTATTATATTTGTGCCTTTTTTAGTTATTGATATGGTGGTTGCTAGTGCCTTAATGTCAATGGGTATGATGATGTTACCTCCTATGATGATATCATTACCATTTAAAATATTATTATTCGTATTAGTTGATGGTTGGAATTTATTAATACAATCGCTTTTGTTAAGTTTTAGATAAAGGAGGCAGCTAGTTTGTATGAAGATATAGTATTAGGCATCGCCAATGAAGCAGTTCTTACAGTTTTATTAGTAGCGGCACCTATTCTAGGGGCTGCCTTGCTGACGGGTTTATTAATAAGTATTTTACAGGCAACTACACAGATTCAAGAGATGACTTTAGTTTTTGTACCTAAAATTGTAGTTGTTTTTTTAATTGTAATTATTTTTGGGCCTTGGATGTTAGGCATAGTTACTACTTTTGCCCAGAATTTATATGTGGCTATACCTAGCTTAATAGCCTTGTAGTAGGTAGCTATTATGATTCCTTTTGCCTTAGATACATTTTTGTTGCTTTTTGCTAGGATTACGGGCTTGTTTTTAAGTGCTCCTATTTTCGGCAGTAGGCAGATTCCAGCCCGGATAAAGGCTTTAATAATTGTAGTTTTGGCAGCATCATTAGCATATTTTGTTCCTGTTGAATATAGTCAAGTAATTATTAATGAAGTTCATTTTTTAGCGGCTATATTTATTGAAATATTAATTGGATATACCTTAGGCTTTATTATTTACATTCTTTTTGGAGCGATACAATTATCTGGCCAACTTATGGATATGCAAATGGGATTTGGCATAGTCAATGTAGTTGACCCACAGACAGGTACTCAGATACCTTTGTTAGGCAACCTGACTCAGACTTTAGCCTTGTTAGTATATTTAGCGGTTGATGGACACCATTATTTATTAAATGCTATCGCCCAAAGCTATAAACTTATCCCAGTGTTAGGATTACATATAGATGCGGGTTTTACGAAACTATTAGTGGAAATTACTGTTTATATGTTCATTATTGCCGTAAAAATAGCTACACCTATTGTTATTGCTGTGCTTACCACTGATATAGCTATGGGATTCATTGCCAGAACTGTACCTCAAATGAATGTATTTATTGTAGGATTACCTCTAAAAATACTGGTAGGACTAGTGGCACTTTTCCTTATGTTACCTGTGTATATTTGGCTATATAGTGTTTTATTAGTACGCTTTTATGAATATTTGGATCGTATTATGTTATTAATGGGGTAGTTATCTTATGCTAGAAAAAGAACCGAAGTTTATTATTCTTTTTGATTTACAACTATTTGCGGATGACAGTACTGGTGAAAAAACGGAACCTGCTACACCCCGAAGGCGGGAGGAAGCTAGAAAAAAAGGTCAAGTTTTCAAGAGTACAGACTTGAATTCTGCTGTAATATTATTAACTGGTTCGGTAGTATTATTTGTTATGTTTCCATACATGGTGGAATTATTAAGGGATTTTACTACTTTATATATATTAGATAGAAGTTTATATGATTTTAATAATGAATTTGCTTATCAACTGTTTATAGAGGTGGCTGTTTTATTAGGAAAAATGTTGTTTCCTATTTTCTTAACTACATTTATTACAGCTTTGCTAGTAACTTACTTACAAGTAGGAGTAATTTTTAGTGCTGAGCCCTTAACACCTAAGCTAGAAAGATTAAATCCTGTAGAAGGTTTTAAAAAAATATTTTCCAAACGAGCTTTAGTAGAGCTTACTAAGTCACTATTAAAAATTTCTATTACTGGCTATATAGTTTATAGCGTTTTTAAAAAATCTTTGTATGTCTTTCCGCGTTTTGTGGATATGGAATTAGGGATTACTTTGTTGATTTTAAGTAAGATTGTTTTTGAAATAGCTCTTAAGGTTGGCATCTTCTTTATTATCATTGGCATATTAGATTACATATATCAAAGGTATGAGCATGAAAAATCTTTAAAAATGAGTAAATATGATGTTAAGCAAGAATACAAACAAGTAGAAGGTGATCCTTATATAAAAAGCAGACAAAGGCAAATTCAAAGGGAAGCTGCTATGAGAAGGATGATGACGGAAGTTCCTAAGGCTGATGTAGTAATTACTAACCCAACTCATTTTGCAGTAGCCCTCAAATATGATGCCCTTAAAATGGATGCACCTATGGTAGTCGCTAAAGGCCAAGACTTTTTAGCCTTGAAGATAAAGGAAGTGGCTATAGAGCATGATATTACGATTATGGAAAACCCCTTATTAGCTAGGACTTTATATTATGCACTTGATATCGGGGTGGAAGTACCAGAAGAACTTTATGGTGCTATAGCTGAAGTCTTAGCTTATGTATATAAACAAAAGAAAATTGCGTTATAGCTCCTAGGAGGAGAAATTATGGAAACACGGGTAGATTGGTTTGATAAATTTCTAGAAAAAAGTGATGTATTATTAGCCATTTTACTAGTTACGATAGTTTTAATGATGATAATACCTATGAAACCTGCCCTTTTAGATATTTTATTAACCTTTAATATTAGTTTCGCTTTAATAATTTTAATGGTAGCTATGTTTAATTCAAATCCCTTGGAATTTTCAGTTTTTCCTTCTTTGTTGTTGATTATGACTTTATTTCGCTTAGCCCTTAATGTCTCCTCTACACGCTTAATTCTATTACATGCCGAAGCTGGACAAGTTATTCAAGCTTTTGGTTCTTTTGTAGTTGGGGGCAACATGGTAGTTGGTTTTGTAATATTTCTTATATTGGTAGTTATTCAGTTTATTGTTATTACCAAAGGGGCTGAAAGGGTATCTGAGGTTGCAGCCCGATTTACCTTAGATGCTATGCCTGGTAAACAAATGGCGATTGATGCAGACTTGAATGCAGGTTTAATTGATGAAAATATGGCTCGCCAAAGACGGGATAGGATACAAGACGAAGCGAATTTTTACGGGGCTATGGATGGTGCCAGTAAGTTTGTCAAAGGTGATGCGATAGCTGGTATAGTAATTACGATAATTAATATAGTAGGTGGACTTACTTTGGGTATGGCACAAAAAGGTATGAGCCTATCAGAAGCTGCAGGTATATATACTATATTAACAGTAGGTGATGGCTTAGTAACACAAATACCAGCTTTATTAATTTCTACTGCCACAGGTATTGTAGTAACCAGAAGTGCTTCTAAGTTTAGCCTTGGTAGGGAAATAGGGAGCCAGCTTCTTAGTCAGCCTAAGGCACTTGGGGTTACGGCTCTTATCCTTTTGTTATTAGGTACTATCGGCTTACCAAAAGCACCTATGTATGCTCTAGCAGTTTTCTTCGGCATACTATTTTTTACTTTTAGATTCTCTACGGTTGAGGTTGAGGAGGAAATTGAGTTGGAAGATATTAAGGAAGCTGAAGATATTAAAAAGCCAGAAAACATTGTAGAGCTTTTACAAGTAGAAAAAATGGAAATGGAATTAGGATATGGTTTAATTCCATTAGTTGATAGTGAGCAGGGTGGAGATTTCCTAGATAGGATTGTAATGATTAGAAGACAATGTGCCATAGAATTAGGATTTATTGTGCCACCTATTAGAATTAGGGATAATATGCAACTTAAACCTAATTCCTATGTGATTAAAATTAAAGGAATCCAGATAGCTGATGGTGAGTTGATATTAGATAACTACTTAGCTATAGGGCCAGGCATAGAGATTGATGGGGAACTTGAAGGTATTGATACTGTGGAACCAGCCTTTAATTTACCTGCTAAATGGATAGCTACTAAGGCTCAAGATATTGCGGAACAGAAGGGATATACAGTCGTTGACCCACCATCTGTTTTAGCTACCCATTTAACAACTGTTATTAAAAATCATGCTTTTGAATTATTAGGCAGACAGGAAATTCAAAATATTATAGATTTTGTGGAGGAAAGTAACCCTGCTTTAGTAAAGGAGCTTATTCCAGATTTAATGAGTTTAGGAGATATTCAAAAGGTATTAAGCAATTTATTAAAGGAACAAGTTTCCATAAGGGATATGGTGACAATTTTAGAAACCTTAGCTGATTTTTCAAAAATTAGTAGGGATAATGATGTTTTAACCGAATATGTAAGGCAGGCCTTAAAAAGGCAGATTACAAAACAATTTTTAGATAATATGAGCTTACAAGCTCTCACTATTGAACCAGGTTTAGAAGAACAATTAAGGGAATCTGTACAGCAAAGTGAGTTCGGTTCTTATCTAGCTATAGAACCAGATATTGCACAATCCTTAATTGATAATATTGCTTCATATCATAGTAATCTTACTAATCAAGGTATTACTCCGATAATTTTATGTGCTCCTATTTTAAGAATTTATTTTAAAAGGTTACTAGATCGTTTTTTTACCAATTTAGTAGTTCTTTCCTATAATGAAATTGACAGTGATATTAATGTTGAAGTAATCGGGATGGTGACGATATGAAAATAAAAAAATTTATTGCTAAAGATTTCAAAGATGCGATTAGGCTTGCTAAGGTAGAAATGGGTCAAGATGCAATAATATTGCAAACTAAACAGATTAAAACAGGAGGATTTCTAGGTTTGTTTGCTAAACCTCAAGTAGAAGTAACAGTGGCTATAGATGATTCTCTTCAAGTAAATTTAGATAAAATGAGGCAAGTGGCTACTCCTAATCCTAGTTCAGGTATTGAGGAAGTTATAAAAACTAAAATTAATGAATCTAAAGTCAATTCAAGTCCTAAGAATAATGAAGATAATTTGCTCAACGAATTGAATGTTTTAAAAAACATGATGTCAGATATTAAATTACAAATGTACGAAGTGGAATTGACTAAAGGCATATCAGATGAGTTAAAAAGGTTTTACGATATCTTGGTTAAGAATAATGTTGATAAAGACATTGCTTTACAAATTGTTACCAGTACCCAGAATCAAATAGAAAATAATACCGACAGGGGTTATCGGACGGAAGAATTATTACTTAATACACTACAAAAGTTCATAGATGAAATTAAACCTATAGAAATAAAAAGCAATAAAAAGGGTAGTGTTATATTTTTCGTAGGGCCTACAGGGGTAGGTAAGACTACAACAATCGCTAAATTAGCTGCTAACATTGCCTTTGTTGATAATAAGGATGTAGCCTTAATAACCCTAGATACCTTTAGGATCTCGGCTGCAGAGCAACTAAGGACTTTTGCAGAAATTATCAATATTCCTATAAGCGTTGTTTTTGAACCAGATGATTTATTAAAAACTATTCTCGAATATAATGATAAAGATGTTATTTTGGTTGACACTGCAGGGAGAAGTCCCTATAATGACGAGCATTTGGCGGAACTTAAACAATTCATAGATGCTTGTAATCCCGATGAAACAATCTTGGTCTTAAGTGCTATTACTGATAGTAATGATCTATATAATATATATCAGAAATTCAACTTATTTAATATTGATAAAATAATTTTTACTAAACTTGATGAAACCAATAATTACGGCCAACTATTAAATGTTATTTATGAAATTAAAAAACCTATTGCCTATTTAACTAATGGTCAAAATGTTCCTGATGATATTGAAATACCAGACAAACTTCATTTTGCGAAAATGCTTCTCAAGGAAGGCGAAACAATATGAAAGATCAAGCTGATAGATTAAGGCAAATAGCACTTAATGCTAGAGTAAAAATTGAACAAGAAATATTAACTAGCCAAAGCCAGACTAAAGTTATAGTTATCAGTAGTGGTAAGGGTGGCACTGGTAAAAGTACGATTGCCTTAAACTTATCGGTAGAATTATGCCAAAGGGGCAAAAAGGTAATACTTTTTGATGCGGATTTAGGTCTAGCTAATATTGATATTATGTTAGGGATAGTACCCAAATACAATTTATATCATGTCGTAAATGACAAAAAGTCTATACAAGATATCATTATACATACTGAAGAAGGCCTAGATATAATACCTGGCGGTTCTGGGGTATATGAGCTGGCTAATCTTAGTAATGAAAAACTAAAAAGTATCATTACCCAATTAGGCAGATTGGATAATGTCTATGATTATATGATTATAGACACAGGGGCTGGCTTATCAGAAAATGTTTTAACATTTTTATTAGCTGCCGATGATGTGATTATAGTTACTACCCCTGAACCAACTTCTATAACTGATGCTTATGGAATTATGAAAAGTCTAAGTAATAGGAAATTTCCAGGAGCGGTTTATTTAATTGTTAATAGGGTATTTGATAGTAATGAAGGCTTGATGGTGGCTGAAAAGTTTAAGCTAGTTAGTCAAAAGTTTTTAAATATTGATATTACACCATTAGGATATGTGATTAATGAGCCTTTAGTTAGTGAGGGTATTAGAAGGCAAAAATCTTTTATTAAACTTTTTCCTCGTAGTATCGCCGCTAAAAACATTAATAATATTGCTGATAATTTGTTGAGTAAGGGTGAAGTAGTGATAACAGAAACTCCTCAAAGAAGTGGAATAAGAAATTTCTTCAGAAAAATAACGGGAATTAACAGATAATATTAAATTTATTTTAAAAAAATTAATACTTATTATTTTTAAACTGTTATAGTAGATAATATAAGGATTAATTAATATAAATTAGTAATTTAGTCTTAATAATTCTTATATAACATACATCAAGGCATTATCTTAGCCAAATAGCATAGCTTACAAATTATAATATTAAGATTAATAAGTAGCTTGTATGGTGGGGGGATGGGAATATGTCAAAGAAAAAAGTATTAGTAGTAGATGATTCAGCTTTTATGCGTAAAGTAATTGGAGATATTATTGATTCTGATCCAGGTCTAGAGGTAATAGGTAAGGCACGAGATGGGAATGATGCCATTAAAAAGATTAAAGAACTAAAGCCTGATGTAGTTACTATGGATATTGAAATGCCCAATCTTGATGGTTTATCAGCCCTAGATAAAATAATGAGGGAAAATCCCGTACCAATTATTATGTTGAGCAGCCTAACTAAGGCTGGTACAGAGCAAACTGTAAAAGCTTTAAGCTTAGGGGCAGTTGACTTTATTGCTAAACCATCTGGACAAATATCCCTAGATATTGACAAAGTAAAAGACGAAATAATTAGAAAAGTTAAAATGGCGGCAGGTACTAAGAAAAATCTACCGAATTTAAATAATATTAGACAATTTTCGGAGAATAAAACTACAAAAGGTGGAAAATTGTCTAGGGAGGCAAAGACTGTAAATAAACTTATAGTGATAGGCACCTCTACAGGAGGTCCTAAAGCCCTGCATCAAGTAATTCCTAGTTTACCTGATACTATTGAGGCAGCGATATTAATAGTGCAGCATATGCCACCTGGTTTTACTAAATCATTAGCAGAGCGATTGGATTCAATTTCGAATATACAGGTAAAGGAAGCAGAAAATAATGAGCTAATAGTACCTGGCTGTGCTTATGTAGCACCTGGTGATTATCATTTGACAGTTAAACCAAATGTTTCAGCTAATAAACAGCTTTTTATTGCGCTTAATCAGTTACCACCTTATGGTGGACATCGTCCTTCGGTAGATGTCATGTTTAATTCAGTCGTGGATAACTTTTGGGGCAAAACACTAGGAGTGGTTATGACTGGTATGGGGCGTGATGGAGCCGAAGGAATTGAAAGGATTAAGGATAAAGGCGGACTGACTATTGCAGAACATCAATCTTCTTGCATAGTTTATGGAATGCCTAGGGCAGCAGTAGAGACTGGTAAAATTGATAGTATTGTCCCTTTAAATAATATTAGTAATGAAATCCTAAGGCTCATATAAGATGGGGCAGACGAAATACATAGAGAGGTGACTAATTATGAATATGGATATGTCTCAGTATTTAGATGTCTTTTTAGAAGAAAGTAGGGAACATTTAGGAAGTTTGAATGAAAAGCTCCTTTTGTTAGAAAAAAACAACGATAATATCTCGGCTTTAAATGAAATATTTAGGGCTGCCCATACGCTAAAAGGTATGTCTTCAACTATGGGATTTGATGACTTAGCTGATCTTACTCATCATATGGAGGATGTTCTATCTGACTTAAAAGATGGCATTTTGGTTGCTAATTCTAATGTAGTAGATGTGTTATTTAAGTGTTTTGATCGCATACAAATAATGGTTGACAACATAGAATTAACTGGAAACTCAGCCTATGACAATACAGATTTAATAGCAATATTAGAAAATATTAAAAAAGGTGATTTTGCAGAAGCAAATTCTAATGTTCTAGCTAACCAAAATAATACTAACGAGATTGCTAGTAAGACTGAAAAAGTAGGTGAGCATTTGGATACTACCAACTTTCAATTCAATGAATATGATTACACGGTTATGGAAGAGGCTCATAGCAGGGGCTTTAATATTTATCATGTTAAAGTTATGATTGACCCCGATTGTGTTATGAAATCGGTGCGAGCTTTTATGGTTTTTAAAGCTATAGAGGATGAAGGCGAAATAACGAAATCCATACCTCCTGCCCAAGACTTAGATGAAGGTCGCTTTGAGAATGATTTTGAATTATTAGCTATTACCCATCATACAAAAGAGGATTTAACCGCCATAATTAATGATATTTCTGAAGTAAAGGTATTGTTTATTCAAGATGTTAATGTGGTTGATAAGATTGATAAGCTCGCTTCGACAGTAACTGCCTATGATGCGGATGCTTTAACTACTCCGCTTGTTACTGAACCTAACCAGGAAAATAACCAAGAAGAAGTCAGAAAAGCCCATAAAATTAAGCAAACTGTACGCGTAGATATTGAAAGGTTAGATAATCTTATGAACTTAGTAGGCGAGTTAGTGATGCATAAGGGCAGACTAGAACAAATTGCGACTAATGATAAATCTAATGAATTAAACGAGACTATTGAACAGATAGATAGGGTTAGTAGTGATTTGCAATCTGTAGTAATGAAGGTTCGTATGGTACCTGTAGAACAAGTTTTCAATAGATTTCCTAGAATGGTGAGAGACTTGGCTAAAGACCTTAATAAAGAGTTGGATTTCATTATGGAAGGCAAGGAAACTGAACTAGATAGAACTGTTATTGATGAAATTGGGGATCCCTTAGTTCACTTATTAAGAAACTCTGTAGATCACGGTTTAGAATCGGCTGAGGATAGGGTAGCGGCTGGCAAACCTCAAGAAGGGAAATTAATATTAAGGGCTCGGCACGAAGGAAATAATGTTTATATTGAAGTTGAAGATGATGGTCAGGGTATTAATACCAAGACAATACTTAATAAGGCCATTGAAAAAGGCATTATTACTGCGGAAGAAGCCGGAAAAATGACTCCAGAAGAAGCTAACAATGTATTATTTTACCCAGGTTTTAGCACCGCACAAGCTGTAAGTGATGTTTCCGGCAGGGGAGTGGGGCTTGATGTGGTCAGATCAAAGATAGAATCTTTAAATGGAGAAATTTTTGTAGAATCTGTGGAAGGTCAGGGTACTAAGTTTAGGATTAAATTACCTTTAACTTTAGCTATAATTCAAGCATTAATGGTAGCTGTGCAAGGGGAAGTATATGCTATTCCTTTAAGCTCTGTTGATGAGACCACCATGATCACTAAAGATGATATTAAAATGGTACAAAATCAAGAAGTAATGATGATGAGGGGTAATGTTTTACCTATCTATAGATTAAATGTGCTTTTGGAAACACCTGAGAAGCCAGAAGAGGACTCAGATATGTATGTGGTTGTAGTGCAGAAAGCGGGTAGGCAAATAGGGCTTATAGTTGATACCTTAATAGGGCAACAAGAAATAGTGATTAAATCATTGGGTAAAGTTTTAGGTGGTATTCCGGGAATTGCGGGGGCTATTGTTGCTGGGGATGGTAATGTAAGATTGATACTCGACATAGCGACTTTATTTTAGTGAGGTGATATAATGAACAATTTAATTAATGAAAGTAATCCTCTATCTAATGAAAGTAATCCTCTAACTAATGATAGTGTTCAGCTATCCAATGAGGAATATCAGGTAGTCGCATTTAACTTGGGTAAAGAGGAATATGCCGTAGATGTTTTAAATGTTCAAGAAATAGAGCGATTACTTAATATTACTAGGGTGCCTAGGACTCAGGATTATATTGAAGGTGTGATTAATTTAAGGG
>JAAYRQ010000096.1 GCA_012518685.1 Syntrophomonadaceae bacterium
GCTTGCTCAGCCACCATTTGGGAAGCCTTAGCTATTTCTTCTACTCCGATGTCAGCTTCTTGCATACTTTGTCCTGCATTTTTCAGTTCATTACCTACATCATTTAAGCTATCAATACTAGAAATTAGCTTTTTAACTGATGAATCTGATACATCATTCATAAAATAGGTATTAGTAGTAAGCTGTGAAGTACTAGTGTATAAGGTAAAAAATACCCCTTTAATTTTCTGCATAAAGTTAGAAAAGTCACCTGCGAGCTTACCAATCTCATCATTAGAAGCAATTTCAACTACCTTAGTAAGGTCACCCTCGCTTACATCTTCCATAACTTCCTTTAATGGTTTAATATGTCTTAATGTCCTATGTAATAAGACATAAATAGCCCCACTTAATAGAAATAGGGCAATAAGGACTACAGCTAGTGCCCTAGTTTTAGCCGTTTTTTCCGCCAATATAAACTGGGCACGGGATATTTCTGCCTGAATAAAGGCAATAGTTTCATTATCTGCTCCCATAACAGGAATAAATGATAATAGGAATTGCTTATCAGCTGTAGTACGATAGGTTTTTTCCCCTGCCACCAGATCCTTAATATCGTTAGGATTAATCTTCTCCCGTGGTTGTCCTTCACCCCATAATACAAGGGCACCATCCTCGGAACAAGTTTCATCACAACCTAGAATAAAGAAATTACCATAATCAAGCTTAGCTAGACCTGCACCAACTTCTTCTTCTAAGGATAGACCTATCTCATATACCCCTAAAAACTCTCCCTCTGCGAATATGGGGCTAATACATCTAATACCATAGCCTGCCATACCTTGTTCTGCTACCACTATTTTTTCCTGATTATTAATTGCTGTTACTAATCCTTTTCTAAAGCTAAGGTTATCCCCGTATTTATCTGGTTCATGCACTCTATAAAAAGAATTGACATCGGGGGTGATAAACTGAATTTGGGCTATATTATAATTCTCATTCCATCCCTCATAAATAGGATGCAAAAGTCCAGCTAATTTTTCCCGATCGCCATTTTGAAAAGCTTCAACCACACCAGGGAATGAAATTAAAGTATCGGCAAATAATGCTGCCTCATCCAAGGCGTCTTCTATACAATCCTGTACGGTATTCTCTACTTCAGCTACATATTGGTTTTCAAAATCTTTAATAAGGGCTTTTTGTAATACTAGATTATTCCAATAAAAAACACCAAAAATAATTACATTTAATATGATAACTGCTATCGTCATTCTAGTTTTAATACTATTTTTTACTTTATCCTGCATACAAAACCTCCTATCTAAAACTTAATTAAATTCTTGTTTAATATTTTAACATATTTTATAAATGTACAAATTACAATTTGTGATAAAAAGCTAGTTTTAACCTAAACTTTACATTCAAAATAATTCCAGACTATCTATGATAATTTTATGAGGAATAATAACTTTTGCTTAAAAATATTAATTACTTAAAAACAAACTAGGAGGCTTAATAAATGATTTATGCTAGCCGTTTTTTAAGGTATGAAGCGGGAAAGCCCATATATGGACCAGATGTCAGAGAGGTACAAGCAAAATTAGCTAAACTAGGCTATTATGAAAATGCCATCGATGGAGTATTCGGAATTAAGACCGAAGAAGCCTTGCTTAGGTTTCAAAAAGAATATAGTATAATCGCGGATGGCATAGTAGGAAAAGACACTTGGAATATATTTAGTTTCCATACTAATGATGATGTTTCACCCTTAATTACCCAAGCTAAGCTTCCCCATATAAATATAGATGTTAATAAACGACAACTTACTTTTTTTAGATTAGACAAGACCAGCAAAACTTATAAAGTAGCGGTCGGCAGGCCTTCCAACCCAACTCCATTAGGAAATTGGGTAATTGTGCAAAAAAGCCTTAATCCTGGGGGTCCTTTCGGAGCCAGATGGATGAGGCTAAGTGTGCCTTGGGGTGGCTACGGTATCCATGGTACAAACAATCCTAATTCTATAGGGAAGGCAGTAAGCCATGGATGTATTCGCTTATATAATGAAGATGTCATAGAAATATATAATTTTACCCCACTAGGAACTCCCGTAACTATTACTGGTTCGGGCTATAGTGCCAAACCGCTTAAAAAAGGGGACGAAGGAAAGGATGTAAGAAAGATTCAGAAAATGCTTAAAAAATTAGGCTACTATAAATATCGTATCGATGGTAAATTCGGTGAAAAAACCGAACAAGCTGTAATGAGATTCCAAACTAAAAAAGGCTTATTAGCAGATGGTATAGTAGGCCCCGTGACTTATGAAACACTCTACAAAGCCTATGATAAAGCTACCAAAAACACTGCACCCTAAACTACAACTTATCATCGGCAAAAAGCATTACTAGAAAACCTATTAATAAAATAATCGCTCCCACATAAAAACCCGCGATTAAAGTTCCCGTTTTATCAGCGATAAAACCCGTAACATAGGGAGCCACTACCGAGGAGCTCATACCTGCAAAATTAAAGACTCCAAAAACTGTAGCATAGGCCTCCTTAGGTGCATGATCAGCCACATAGGCAAACAAAACGGGGTCAAGGGCTAGTTTACCCGTTAAGCCATAACAGGTAAGGGCTATAATTAACCCTGCAATACTTTCAGTATAAGCCACCATAGCTAAAGACAGGGCAGCCAAAGGAAAGAGAATTAGAATAACTAATTTTCGTTTTTTCAGCTTATCAGAAATATATCCAAAAAATAAGGCACCAGGGATAGAGGCCAGGGCAATTAGCGAAGCGATTAATCCCGAGTGGGTAGCGATTAAACTGCGTTCCGTTTGTAGAAAATAAGGTAGCCAAGTTAAAGCCATAAAAAAACCATACAAAGAACAAAAGGCCACCACATAACTAATTATCAGGTCTTTAGAAGTTAAAACCTTCCAAGGAATATTCTTAGTCTTATGTTTAGCGGCTTTATCTTCCTTAGGTAAATTGCTGTCATCTGATTTATAATCTTTGATAACAAACCATATAATAAAAGCTACTAATATAGTAGGAATAGAAAAAATCAAAAAAGGTATTCGCCAACTATTAGCCCACATAAGAGTAATATAGCTAGAAGCTACAAAGCCTAGAGTAATACCTACTGCACTACCACTATTAATAACTGCACTACCTATACCACGATATTGTAAAGGAATAATCTTAGAAGAAAGAGCATATTGAGGACCGAAAAAAGTACCCTGAGCCAGTCCAGTTAAAGCACTAGCCATAAGCAGGGTAAAATAAGTTGGGGCTAATCCAGTTAAAGCCGTTGAAATCCCAAAAGTGATAAAACCAGGCACCAAAATCCACTTATAAGAAATCTTATCCCCAGCTATCCCTGCTGGAATTTGTATAAGAGCATAAGTTAGGAAAAACATACTATTAATTAAGCCCGCTTGTGCATTAGTCAAGTTAAAATCCAGCTGAATATTAAGCAAAACAGGATTTAAAATTGCCCTATCCGCATAAATAAAAACCCAGCCTAGAAAAAATACAATTACTACCTTGAACCAAAAAGGCATCAGTTGCTTAGAATTTTGCTGCATTTAATAACCCCTTAAAAATACCGTATTTCGTGTAAAAATTAAAACATAGTTGAATATCTTATAAGATGCTAGCTTATCAGATATTAATAATAATACTATACTTCACCTTAAAACAAAGCCTAATTTTTATTAATAAAGTTTTATACCCTTCTTCAATAATTTTATTCCCTAGCAATCTCAAGATAAATCCATAATATGCTCATATAACAAAACAAAAAAACCACAGATAATTCTGTGGTTTAATATTTTCGTATGGTCGGGGCGACAGGATTCGAACTTGCGACCTTCTGATCCCAAATCAGACGCGCTACCAAACTGCGCCACGCCCCGAGGACTTATATATAATAACATCCTTATAGAAAAGTGTCAATATATTGCCCCATTTTTCAGTTTTAGTTTTACTTGCCTTTTCTCCTAGGCTATAATGGCAAAATAAATTCCTACTAACAATATCATAGCCCCAGCCACCTTATCTAAAATATGGCTACTCTTAGCAAATAAGTCCATTCTACTTAAAACACCCGTGAAAGTTCCTACGATAATAATAGGTACTGCTCTACCCAAAGCATAAACAAAAAGCAGACTAGCTCCATATAATATATTCCCACTGGCTAAAGCGATAGATAAAATCGCAAACATCACTGGAGTACCACACTGTGAACCTGCCAAGCCCATAAGCAGGCCCAATGAATAACTACCCATAAATCCTTCATTGTTCCCTACCTTATTTAATAAGCCTGAACCAAAACTTATATTAATATTATATAGACCGATTAAATTCAGCCCAATTAATATACATACAAAGGCAACGAAATAATAAATCACACTCTGAGCAAGACCGAATATACCACCAATAGCAGCAATAATTAATCCCAATATCATAAAAGTAGTCGCCGTGCCTAAGCTAAAAAACAGAGCCAAGAAAAAACCTTTTCGCCTATCTGCACCCTTCCCCCCAACATGCCCGATAACTATCGGAATCATACTGACATTTCAAGGGGTAATACTGGTAATAATGCCAGCTAAAAAGACTAATATATAACTAAAAGCCGAAAAAGAAGCTAAAAAAGTAGGGACTACTTGATTAAGCCATGCTTCCATTTAAAATATGCCCCCCTAAAATAATCATAATTGCCCTATGAGTTTATTTTTAAAAGTATAGCAGCTATATTATAATTTCAAGTTTTTACTGTCAAGCTATATATTTCTTAAAAAATACATATTATACGAGATTAAATTCCATCTTAATAGTTAATAATATCTTTAAACCAGCGATATTAGTTATTATATTATCTCCTTTAGGCAAATTCTTAATTTATTGCTTGAAATGATTTTTTAAAAGATGTATAATAACCTTTGCGGGCGGGTGTAGCTCAGTGGTAGAGCCCCAGCCTTCCAAGCTGGTTGCGAGGGTTCGATTCCCTTCACCCGCTCCATTTCTTTTAGATTAGTCCCCGTAGCTCAGCTGGATAGAGCAACGGACTTCTAATCCGTAGGCCGGGGGTTCGAATCCCTCCGGGGACGCCATATTATTAATAGTTATCTTGTGGTGGGTGTAGCTCAGGTGGCTAGAGCACCAGATTGTGGCTCTGGGGGTCGTGGGTTCAAGTCCCATCATCCACCCCATAAAAAAAATATAATTCCCTTGACAGCCTTATAGGTTGACTAGTATACTCTGTAATGTTGGGGTGTAGCCAAGCGGTAAGGCA
>JAAYRQ010000007.1 GCA_012518685.1 Syntrophomonadaceae bacterium
GAGTAAAAGTCCAATCCTCTAAGAAATCTTTAAAAAGCTCTACAATAGGAGATAGGGTTCTATTTTTATGATAGACGAAATAAAAGTTTCTTTTTAAATCTAAGTCCTTAATCCTAAAAGCTTTAATAAGTTTTAGATCAATTTCATTCCTAATAGCTATTTCCGAAATAAAACTAACCCCTAAGCCTAATGTAATCATCATTTTAATCATTTCATTACTATCAATTAAAGAGGTAATCTGTAAATCGTCTAAACTAATATTATTATCCTCCAAACACTTTTCTACAAATAACCTAGTCCCTGAGCCCTCTTTGCGAAAAAGAAATTTTTGTGAAAATAAAATATCCAGATCCAGATTATTATCTACGAATAAAGAATATTCTGCAGAGTAAGGTGTTGCCAAAACTAATTCATCCTCATAAAAGTTAATATACTCTAACACCCTTGAGCTATATTTCGCCCCTACTATCCCATAATTTTGCTTACCCTGTATAATATCTTCCACTATGTCCTGGGAATTGCAATGGGTTATAGAAAAGGAAATCTGGGGATATAATTTTGTAAAATCCTTAATTATATAAGGTAAAACATACTGTTCGGGTATAGAGCTGGCACTTATCTCTATTTTTCCCTCTAGCATCGTATTATGTTCCCTTATATTATATTGGGCTTGTTCCCTAATATTAATTAGCTCTACAGCATATTTATAAAGTATTCTACCTGAATCGGTTAAGCTTATAACTTTACTTTTTCTGTCTAAAAGAATAGTTTCTAGTTCGTTTTCTAAGTTTTGAATATTATTACTAATAGTTGGTTGGGTTAAAAATAATTCCTTTGCGGCTTTGGAAAAACTTTTATGCTTAACTACCGCAAGAAAACTCTCTAATTGATTAAATTCCACTATATGACCCCTCTCCCCCTAATTATTAAGTTTTTTATTTATTTATTAAGCTATTAATACAATCTATAGCGTAAGCTATTTCAGCTAGACTTGTAAAATGACTTAAGGAAAACCTTACCGTACCTTCGGGGAAAGTGCCCAGAGTTTTGTGAGCTGAGGGTGCACAATGTAAGCCACTTCGAGACATTATACGATATTTATGGCTTAGCTTATGGGCTATGTTTCCGTTATCCTCTAAAGGGAAATTTACGGATATAATACTGGTCCTATCAGTAACCGTCTTTTTACCAATTACCTCCACATTCTTCATATTAAGCAGTTCTTCCAGAAATACCTTATTAAGCTGCATTTCCTCTTCCCTAATACTAGCCAAACCTCGGGCTAATAAATATTTCAAGGAAGCATTTAAGCCATAAATCCCTGGAATATTTAGAGTACCAGCTTCAAATTTATCAGGCATATATGCAGGCTGAATTTCTTCGTCAGACAGGCTTCCCGTACCACCTTCCATTAAGGGACTTACTTGCTCTGCCAGCCTATCACTAATTATAAATCCACCAATTCCCTGAGGTCCTAGCAAGCCTTTGTGTCCTGTAAAACCTAGAGCATCTGCCTTTAACTTCTGAAAATCTATATCCAAAAAGCCCGCCGTTTGTGCACTGTCAATAATAAACCAAAGATGGTGTTTATTACATATTTCACCTATCATCTCTAAGTCTAAGATAGTACCGCATACATTAGAGGCATGAGTCATTACCACCGCTTTGGTATGGGGTTTAATGGCAGCCTCCACATCTGCTGCTTGAATATCCCCTAGCTGGTTGCAGCTTACTTTGCTATATTCTATCTTATCCTCCAAAGAATTTAGAGGTCGCATAACGGCATTATGTTCCATAGAAGATACAATTACATGATCCCCCTCCTCTAACAAACCTTTTATTAATACATTCAAGCTTTCAGTTATATTCTTAGTAAAAACTACATTTTCAGCTTGAGGAAAATTAAATAATTCACATAGGAGTTCTCGGGTTTCATATACGACATTTTCTGCTTGGTAGGATAAATCATAAGCCCCCCTTCCAACATTACTACCAACATTTAATATATAATTACTTAGGCTTTCAACAACCCCAGGTGCTTTAGGGAAAGAAGTAGCACCATTGTCTAAATAAACATAATTCATAGAATTAACCCCTTTTAATGTCTAAGTTATTAATCTCCTACTATTGTATTATTTAAGGGAAATTAATGCAGCACTTATTCGTTTTTCCTATAAGAAGCCCTTAAACGATTAATATTATCTATTTTATTTTTAAATTTTATATTGCTAACATTATTGATAAATATTGGAATGGGAGGATTAGTATATGGACGGTAAAAAAGGAATTATTATCGCAGGGGGAATAGTCGGGGTACTATCTGTACTATTGGTTTATTTCGGTAATCCTATGAATATGGGCTTTTGTATAGCCTGCTTTATTAGGGATATTGCAGGGGGTATAGGCTTACATAGGGCACCCGTAGTACAGTATATTAGACCTGAAATTATCGGTCTAGTCATTGGGGCTTTTATAATTGCTCTAGCTAACAAAGAATTTGAAACTAAAGGCGGTTCTTCCCCTTTTAGTAGATTTCTTTTAGGTGTGGTAGTGATGATAGGAGCCTTAATCTTCTTAGGCTGTCCTTTAAGGATGGTATTAAGATTAGGGGGCGGAGATTTAAACGCAATCTTTGGTATTGTTGGTTTTATAATAGGGATATTAGTAGGTGTGCAATTCCTCAATAAAGGCTTTAATCTAAAAAGAAATTATAAGTTGCCTACAGTGGAAGGTTACCTCTTCCCCGTAGTCAATCTTGGTCTTTTGGCACTATTAATAGTTGCCCCAGCATTTCTATTTTTTAGCGAAACAGGACCAGGCTCAATGTATGCTCCTGTATTTATCGCCTTAGCAGCTGGTTTACTAGTAGGTATTCTAGCCCAAAAAACTAGATTATGTATGGTAGGCGGAACCAGAGATATGATTTTGTTTAAAGATTCCCATCTTTTGTTAGGTTTTATATCTATTTTAGTTTTTAGCTTTTTAGCTAACCTAGCTTTTGGATTCTTCAATCCTGGATTTGCAGGACAGCCAGTAGCCCATACTGATGGCCTATGGAACTTTTTAGGCATGGCCATCGTAGGCTGGGGTGCGGTCTTGTTAGGTGGTTGCCCACTTAGACAATTAATCTTATCTGGAGAAGGCAATGTGGACTCTGTAATTACAGTAGTCGGTATGCTAGTTGGTGCAGCAATAGCCCATAATTTCGCCCTAGCCTCCAGTGTCGAGGGCCCATCACCTAATGGCAAAATCGCCGCTATTATATGTATTGTTTTCCTGGGAGTAATTTCCTACCTTAACTCAGAAGACTTGTTTAAGAAAAGTGCTTAAATAAAATTAAAAAGGAGTACAGATTATGAAAAAAATAGATACTAGTGGCACAGGCTGTCCGCAACCGGTATTAATGACTAAAAAAGCCTTAGAAGGAAGCCCAGAAGGCATAGACATAATCGTTGATAATAATACTGCTAAAAATAATGTCGCCAGATTCCTAAAAAATTCAGGCTATAACTTTTCCATAAAAGAAGAAGCAGATAATTTTCTAATAGAGGCTAGAAAATAACATGGAATATATGGTTTTATTTTTTACTCATTCAGGGGCGATAAAGTTCCAACGCAAGTGTAAAAAAGCCGCCATTCCTTGTGAACTTATGCCAGTTCCCAGAGTCCTAAGTTCAAATTGTAGTATAAGTGCTAAGATCGAATTAAGTAACAATATAGATGAACTAATAGATAGTGAAATAGAAAAAGTGTTTTCCTTCCATAAAGGAAATTATGAACTTATCTATACGGCAGAATGATAGTGAGATGGCCATAATATAAAACAGTAAAGCGGGGTATAAAAACCCCGCTTTAATATGGGACTTATGTCAAACACCTCTAATGCTTCCCTACCATACTTCTATATTAAGCATATTAATTAGCTAGTTCTAACTCAATAGCTTCCACCTCTGCACCTAGCCCTTTACGATAGTAAGTTAAGCCCTTATGCTTTTCCCAAATAAACATCTCTAAGAATTCATCTTCCATTAAATAATTATAAGAAAAGAATTCTCGCTTATCAGCATCTACATCTAGGAAATAATGAAATCCTGCCTCATCCTCATCTAATAAGTCCTCTATAGCTTGCTCTTGGCAAACAACCAGACTATCGTTAGGTAATATTCCATCATTTATTAGTTGGTCAAAATCCTCATTAGTCGCCTCTAGCTTATATGTCTTATGCTTTTGCACATAAAAATAGCCTAAGTCTAAACATTCTTCAGGAAGATTAGCAACTAATTCCAGCTTAAGTTCATATAGTTTCCCATCCTCAAGACTAGCTACTTCATCAACATTTAAGTTAATATCCTTTTTAATAAAATCAGCAAAATTAAAGACTCCTTGATAAGTCACCACTGAATCCTGACAGAAAAACGGATTATCCGAAAAGCTTATTTTAGCTATGTCCGGTTCCACTGGTGGATCATTCGCCTTGCTACAAGCAGATACTAACAGTAAAGAAAAGATTAAGATTATAATTAAAGGTCTTTTCATAAATGTCACCCCATAATAATTTACTTGTATTTTAAAATAACAGTTTCTACATCTAAAAACATGGTGCAAATGTACTATAAGGGCAATATTATTCGACATTTGTTATCCCCCCCCACTTCTGAATCTGCTTACTATAGTACATATGAACCATACAATTTAGGAGTTTTTTAATTATCATAAAATCGTAGTTTGTCAGCTACAATCCCTTAAGATTTTTAGGAGATAAAAGGAGGAAAAAATGCTAAGTTTTAAGATTAAAAAAGAAAGTATATTAGTTTTAAGTCTGGCGATTGTTTTATTGTTATCCTACGGTTCAAATGCTTATGGAGGCAGTACTTTAAATACAGATGGTGCTAGCATCCTAGACCAGGCCAGAGTGCTAGAAGAAACAGAGAAAAAGATTTTGCTTAAAAGACTAGACCCTCTTTACCAAGACTTTAATATCTTAGTCTGGTTAGTTACAGAAAATGTAAAAATGGATTATGAAGGGCAATTCGGGGAATTTTTATACCACCAATGGATTGATGGTCTAAGCATTGATGCAAAAGGCAATCAAAGCGACGCTTTTGACAGTGGAGTAATTCTAATCGGCCTAAATATGGATAATTTTGAAGCTGTAGTCTTGACCTACAACGAGAAGCAGTTTGATGGCATGTTTGGCTATGAATGGTTAGAAGAAATAACTAAGAAAGCAGCTAATAATCATAGGATTAAACCCTATGCATTTTTTAATAGCCTAGCTGAACTACTAGGGCCTAATTTGATACCTTTTGTAGATGTTCCCCTAGATGCCTGGTATTATGATGATGTGGCTAGAGCCTGGCACAATCAACTTATAAATGGCAAAAGTGAAACTTCTTTCGCCCCAGATATGAACTTAACCTATGCAGAGGCCCTTAAGCTAGCCGCCTGTATCCATCAACTCGACCTAGGCCTAGATGGACAAATTAACTTAGAGCCAGGACAAGATAGATGGTACACCACATACCTTACCTATGCTGCTGAAGCAGGCATTATTGAAGGCTATGATTTTGGCTCCTATGAAGCTATGGATATGTTCGCAAATAGTCCGATAAGCCGAGGCGAATTTATGGGGATATTCGCCAATGCCCTTCCTAATGATAAGCTCAAGCCCATTAATATAATAGCTGATGATAGCATACCTGACCTTAAACTAGCCCAAGACTTTCCTGACCGAGTATATGAAGGGGTCTATAAACTCTATAAAGCTGGGGTTGTCAAGGGTTCAGATAGCAAGTTTAGCTGCCAACCTAATGATAACATTAAACGCTCAGAAGTAGCTGCTATCCTTACTAGGATGGTATTCCCGGAAAACCGCTTGCATTTTGAAATTAATCCGTAAATAGATTCCTAAAGAGCTAAACCTGCAGGTAAAGTTTAATCTAAGATCCTCGAAACTGAAATTACACACTTTTATTTTAATCCTCCAAAGAAGCGACAATCTTACATGTCAACCCTTTGGGGGGTAAGCTTTTTTTATAATAATATCTTTTTATTCCTATGCTTTTGAAAGCTATAGTTACTACCCCAGCAGTAGGTTACAGGCTTCTAGCTCCCCTTGGCCGCTATAAGCCTCGCCAACCCTAACAGGGGTAATACCCTCAAGTTCATTTGAAATTGGGTCATCACTCCCACTC
>JAAYRQ010000008.1 GCA_012518685.1 Syntrophomonadaceae bacterium
TACAGTTACTTCCCTTCCAGCCATATCAGTTATAGTATGTGAGCTAGTATTCATACTATTTAAAGACCTTTCATTATTACAACCAACTATATTTAAGCTACTAACAAACAAAATAAATATTAATATTAAACAAGTCTTGGATTTCTTCATTTTTCTTCCTCCCATAAATCAAAATATTAGAATACACCAGTTAACAACAAATCTTCTGTTTTTTTAAACTGCTGTATCAATGTTTCTTTTTTTCCTTTCTTGTATAATTTTATTAGAATCTACTAAATTTTCAGAAGGGATACAGACATTCACCTTCTGTTGCCTACTGTTTTTAACTGATATAATATCGACATCAATATCATAAAGTATTTTTAACCTTTCTGATGTTATAGTGTCATCAGGTTTTCCACTTTGTAAAATTTCTCCTTCATTTAAAAGAATTACTTGATTAGAATAGACAAAGGCATGTTCTGGAAAATGACATGACATTAGAACTGCTATATCTAATTTAGCTAATAGATTTATTTGATTTAAAACTTTAATTTGATTACCAAAATCAAGACTAGCAGTAGGTTCATCCATTATTAAGATTTTAGGTTCTTGAGCTAAAGCACGAGCAATTAAAACTAATTGTCTTTCTCCGCCACTTATTTCAGTATAAATCCTGTTTTTTAAATAAGAAATATTAAGTGTTTCTAAGGCTTTTTCTGCATTTATAATATCTTTTTTACTTGGTGAAGCAAAAACATTAATATGAGCGGTTCTACCCATTAAAACAACATCTAATACTTGAAAAGGGAAAGGCGGGTTATGCATTTGAGGAATATAACCTATAATTTTGGCAATTTGACTAGCTGATAATTTTCCCATATTTTTACCATCTAAATACACTTCCCCCTTTAATACTGGTAATAAACCTAAAATCGTTTTTATTAAAGTAGTTTTACCACTACCATTTGCACCTAGAAGTCCTACCACCTCCCCTTTTTTTAGACTAAAAGAAACATTTTTAATTACCCTTTTTACTCCATAGCCACAGCTTAAGTTTTTAGCTTCTAATTCCATTTCAATTCCCCCCTAAATTTACTTCCACCTGAATTTGCTGTTTAATAATAAATACAAAAAGAAAGGAACTCCAATTATTGCAGTTAGGATTCCTAACGGAAGTTCTATACTAGCTAATAAACGAGCTAAATTATCAACTAAAAGCAGATAAGAAGCACCTAATAAAATAGATGTCGGTAACAATACATTATAATTAGGTCCTACAATCATTCTAGCTAAATGTGGTATTACCAATCCTACCCAACCAATCAAACCACTTATCGAAACAGCAGCCGAAGTCATTAAAGTGCAGCAAATAATTACGACAGTTTTCATTAATTTAGTATTAACACCTAATACAGTAGCTTCTTCTTCACCCATTGCCATAACATTAAGTCGCCAACGAAGCAAGTAAAGTAACCCTCCACCAATTAATATTGGAAACAAAACCATGTAAACATCCTGTTGGTCAATTGATGCTAAACTTCCCATAAGCCAAAAAGTTATAGTAGGTAGCTTGTCATATGGATCGGCAATATATTTAATACTGGAAATAGCCGCAGTGAAAAGGGAACCAATCATAACTCCTGATAATACCAAAGCTAACATGGGATCATGTTTGATTTTTATACTAATAAGATAGGTTAAACAGACTGCTATTAACCCTCCTAAAAAAGCCATTAATTGAATTCCAATTACACTCAAAGAAAAGAAAATTCCTAATGCCGCCCCAAGTCCTGCACCAGCAGAAGCACCTAAAATATCAGGAGAAACTAAGGGATTCTTGAACATACCCTGATAAGCTGCACCTGCCGCAGACAATGCGGCACCTACCAATATGGCTGCATATATTCTTGGTAGGCGTATTTGAAAAATAACAGTTTCAACTGTAGTATCCCAAGTTACATTTATAGAAAATACTTGGGCAATTAATACTTTAAATAGCTGTTCTGGCGATACTGGATATCGTCCTAATGTAAAAGAAATTATAAATATAAAAACAAGCACTACTAACAAAATGAATATTTTCCAATTAGCATTGTTTTTTTCTTGTCTTGTTTTAAGTTGAAGAAGCAGATTCACTTTTTTCTCCTCTTATAAAAATCATTTTTATTACCTCAATGAAACAATTGCTTAGTTTATATTTGCTTTATTTAGCTCGTGTTAGTTTTAGTTAATTCTACAGGAATTCACATATACCTTTTTTATGTAGCCTTTTTTGTAAAAGAATAAAAAACTTATATAATTGATACGAGGCTTAATTAAAAAAGGAGATAATTAGAATGAAAACCCAACTTGTTTGTTTACCCTGTATCCTTAGGCAGGCACTAGATGCAGCAAGATTTGCTACAGATGATCTTAATTTACAAAGGGAAATCCTCAGTGAAGTAATGGCAGAAATGGCTACTCTTGATTATGAAAAATCCCCACCTTATATGGCTTATATCATACATGAGCTTGTGCGTGAAAAAAGTGGCATAAAGGATCCTTATCGTGAAGTTAAGCATAAGTTTACGATGTTTGGATTGGAAATTTATGATGAACTAAAAGAAATAGTAAATGAGTCTAAACATCCCCTTAACACTGCAATTAGACTTTCTATAGCTGGTAATATCATAGATTACGGGGTATTTGAAAATATTAGTGAAGCAGAAGTTTTTGTTTCCATAAATAAATGCTTAGAAGCGGATTTATCCATAGCAAATGTAAATAATTTAAAAAATGACCTAGAAAAAGCAAATACTATTTTGTTTTTAGGAGACAATGCTGGGGAAACGGTTTTAGACCGTTTTTTACTAGAGGAAATGCCCTTAGAAAAAATAACTTATGTAGTTAAAGGTAGCCCTATAGTCAATGATGCCATTATGGAAGATGCCAAAGAAGCTGGTTTAACCGATTTATTGCCTGTAATTGATAATGGTTCTAATGCCCAAGGCACTATTTTAGAATTATGTTCATATGAATTCAACCAAATTTTTAATGAAGCTGATTTAATTATTGCCAAAGGACAAGCTCATTATGAGACTATGAATGATTTTCAGCTAGGGCGAATTTATCACCTTTTTCAAGCCAAATGTAATGTTATAGCCGAAGAGGTAGGCTGTAATGTGGGAGATATGGTAATTATAAAAAAATAAGCTTAATAATTAATATATAATTTTCAATCCTTCTATAAAGCAAAATTTTAATTCCTTTGTTTCACCATAATCATCAATTAACTCTATGATTTCTTGCTTCGGGTACCATTTTATAATATAGCCATTTATTTCATAAATAGTGTCTTCTGAGATATAATTTACCCCCACTTTGGCATTATTGCTATTCGCTAGAACTATTAGCTTTTTCATTTCTGCTTTTTCTTCTATAGATTTTTTATCTTCTTTATGCTGATAAATATCTATTAAACTTTCTTTAAACTCGGGAATAGTAAGTCTTGTCCACTTCTTAGCTCCCCTGTCATTAACTTGATTAGCCATAATATCTCACTCCTATTTCTTATGTCCGCCGATTTTGTTAGCCCTTTCTCTAGCACTTGCATTTTCCTGCAAGGAAATACCCCTTAGTATAGCATCTTTGCCATATTTATCTTTTAATTCATCTACAGCAAAAGCTAACTGCAAATTTTTTTGTTCATTGCCGTTAAACATTTTTAATTGTAGGGTATCGAAAGCTTGTAAGTTACTTACAGAAACATATACCTTACGCACTGGTTGCTCATAGTGATATTTGCGAAATATTAAAATACATTCTTCAAAAATACGACTGCTAAGGCAAGTAAAATCATCTATAGTGTGGGCATGTCCGAATTTGCCATTAATGTTTTTACTATAGCCGATGCCTAAATAAATGGTTTTGGCTACTAAGCCTGATTTTCTGAGTCTCAAGCCTATTTCCTCACATAGTTCTAGAATTATCATTTCAGTATCAGCTGTATTATAATCAGACATTAAAGTTATGCCTGTACTAATGCTTTTTCGTTCCTCCTCAAAATTCCACGATTGAATAGTTGGGGAAAGATCGATGCCCCAACTATGCCAATATAGTTGTTCTCCTATGATTCCAAAATGTTTTTTTAATTTGCTAACGGGAGTTCTAGCTAAGTCCTCTACCGTAAAAACCCCTATCTTATTTAACCTTTTTTCAATTCTAGGACCAATCCCCCATATTTCTCCTAGATTTTGTGGCCATAGTTTAAAAGCTACATCTTCATATCTACATTCGGCTATACCTGTTTTTTTTGCCTCCATATCTAGGATTACCTTAGCTAAAAACTTATTTGGGCCAATACCTATACAAGAAGGTAAGCTAGTTTCATAATGAATTTTCTCTTGAATCTTTTTAGCTACCTCCCACCTATCCCCAAAAAGTTTTTCAGTTCCATCTGTACATATCCAGGCCTCATCTATGGAATAAACATCTATAGCTTCATAGGGTACAAAACTTTCTAGTATTCTAATTATTTGGGTAGCAGCTTCTACATAAAGGGCCATTCTACTTTCTACTATAAGAATTTCTTCATCATCCATAGGTATATCAAATAAACGATTACCCGTTTTTATGCCATATTTTTTCTTCATCTGTGGTGAGGAAGCAAGGATTACACTACCTTTGCTAGCCTTATTAGCAACTACTACTAAAAAAGTTTCCATGGGATTTAAGCCCCTATCTACAGCCTCCACAGAAGCAAAAAAAGACTTCATATCTAGACATAAGATATTTTTAGCAGGAAATTCATTATAATCAAGCATATTAATCACCGATTTATCTTTTGATTATATTATAACAGAACAATAGTTCCCGTCAAGCAAAGACAACATGAAAAAACTGCCTAATCTGTTACAAAATAGTGTAACTATAGACAGTTTTAGTATATTAATATAATTAATAATGATTAGTTGCTATATAAACCCTTAATAACATCGGCCCAATTTTGATTTATAACCTTAGCCTTAGTTTTTAAGGTAGGGGTAATCTCATCCCTTTCTAATAGGAATTGGCGAGGTAATATAGCCCAATTTTTTATAGCTTCATGTGGTTCTAGCAATTCATTTTTTTCAGCAATTTCTTGGGCGATTAAGTCTTGCAAAACTTGGTTTTCTATAAAATCTTCCCCTACTTCTATGCAAGTGAGATCCGTACCTTCACCTTGATATACAATTTTATTTTCATCAAATGATATACCATTATCTTGAAAGTGTTTGATAAATAAGGCAAACTTAGGAACTACTAAGGCTGTTATATATTTGCGGTCATCGCCTATGGTAAAAATCTGTTCTATATATTGGCTAGTTGCATAAGGACTTTCAATCTTGGCCCTAGGTACATTTTTACCAGTATTTAAGACCATTATTGCCTTCTTACGGTCAACAATGCGATAGAATCCGCCTGGATCAAGTTGTACAATATCACCAGTTTTGAAAAAGCCATCATCAGTAAAAGCTTCCTTAGTATCTTCGGGGCGGTTAATATATTTTAAGAAAATATTATTTCCCCTGACTAAGAGTTCGCCATCTTCTGCGATTTTAGCTTCTACGCCAGCGGCTAGTTTGCCTATGGAGCCTGGCTTAATAGACTTTAAATCATTATAAATAACTGAATTGCAAGTCTCAGTTAAACCATAACCTTCATTAATTCTTATACCCATAGCCAAAAAAGCCTTGCATAAATCAGCTGATAAAGCCGCTGAAGCTGAATAACAAGCTCTAAATCGTCCTCCTAACATCATGCGAATACGGCTGAATAACATCTCATCTGCTTTAAGATATTTAGCCTTTAATTCTTCTGATAGACCGTCTGTTAAATCAATATCAAAGCCCATGTCAACAGCACCGTATTCATTAGCACGAGCATCAATAACTTCTATGCCAATTTCTAAAGCCTTTTCAAACATAGCCTTGCTTTCCTCCGTTTGGGAAGCCATATCGCGTAAGGTGACAAAAATTCTTTCAAAAATACGAGGTACTGATAAGAAATAGGTAGGTCTGAAGATTTGCATATCAGACATAATAGTAGAAGCTTTTTCGCTATAAGCTATAGTGCTACCATAATAAAAAGCTAGCATCTGCCCCATTTCCCGCTCGTAGGTGTGAGACAAAGGCAAAAAGGATAAACATACATCATTTTGATCGAAACCATAATTACTTCTGTGGGCATTATAAGCATCCCTATAAACTGAGGCCATAATACTTTGGTGAGTATGTACAGCTCCTTTAGATTGCCCCGTAGTACCAGAAGTATATACTATAGTTGACCAATCCCAAGGCTTTATGGAATTCCATCTTTTTTCATAGTCATATTGGTTTTTAGCTAAGTAGTTGCGTCCCTTTTGCATTACTTCATCAATATTAGTTACTAGCGGATGATTGACATTAACATTTTGCTCTAAGACTATTATCTTTTGTAGTGTCGGCATTTTTTCTACACAATTAAGGACCCTATTTAAAATGTCTTCACCTTTGACAAAAATTATCCTAGAACTAGAATCATTTACTATGTAAGTTAATTCATTTTCCGAAGAAGTAGGATAGATAGTAACAGTTACCCCTCCTGCATTCAAGCTAGCAAAATCTGCCCATAACCATTCGGGTGAATTCGGTGCCATTATAGCTAACCTATCCCCCTTTTCAATCCCCATTTCTAGTAATGCCCCACATAAATCTTTTACCTTAAATCCGACTTCAGTATAGGTTAAAGAAGAAGTAGTATCTGCCCCTGTTTTCCACCATTGGCATCGATAATGCCCTAGACGAGTTACAGTATCATTAAATAATTTCGCCAAAGTGTTACAAGCATAAACCTCCATTAAAAATCCCCCTTTTTCATAATCACGATACGATATAATGTCAGTAGAACACGACATTTATTGTAATAATTATAACAAGAAAGCATAATATAAGCTAGCAAAATATGCCTGTTTCAACTTTATCATTTATAATTATTATAAAAAGTAATATTTGTTAGGGAATATTATATTGTTCAAATTACTTGAAAAAAGCATCTATGACATGAATTGGGATAGCCAAGGCTTGGGTTTTTTCTATATCATTTTCCGTATAATTTAAGGATGCGAATATTATACCTACTACCTTACCTTCTTGATTTAGAACAGGACTACCGCTATTACCTGGCTTAATAGGAATATCAATAATTAAAGCAGGGATACTGTTATTATTAATATCATAATAATTTTCTACTCTTCCCCTTTGAGCTATTTTATTGTAACCCAAAGGATTACCGATTATGGTAACAATATCTCCGATATCTGCAGGGTTTTCCGTTTCTAGTGATAAATGTGGCACTTCTCTTTCATTAGTATATATAATTGCTATGTCATTTTCCCCGATAATTTCATAATTATTGCTAAATTCTTTTGTCCCATCACTATAAGTAATTTCAATAGATTTAGCATTATTTACAATATGGGCATTGGTTACTATTAACTTTTCTTCAGTAATAACGAACCCCGTGCCTTTACGGGAAGGGGGAGAAGTAGTGTTAGACTCTATGGAAACCACAGAAGGTTTAGCGGTAATAACGATGCTGTCTTTATTAAGGGCTTGATCTTGTTGGATAAAGATTATAGAACCATCAACTAAATGTTTTAACCAAGGATAACTTAAAGCCAGAAAGGAAATTAGGGTTATTAGAGCTAATAACTTAATAGCAAAATTCAGTCTGGGCTTAGCTTTTATTAATTCATCATCAGGATATTCTTCCCAATCAAACATATCTTCATAATCTATATATTCTTCAGGTTCATCTGGGTTTTTGCCTTCAAAATTGCTTCGATTACTATTCATCTACTGCTCCTTTATAAATTACGGTAAACAATTTAGCCAATAAGTCGCCATATCTTATAGGTTAAATATAAGCTATCTGCAAGTAAAGTAAAAGTTATAATTCCTAAAGCAAAAGCTAAATTAGATGGCTGGCCTAAAGCTATTAATATCTGATTAATGGTAATGACAAAAGACATAATAGATATTAAGAAGGTAATAATCAGTAAATGCAATAAGGTAAATCTTCTTATTTCTTCGGCTGTCTCTAAGGATAATTTAGCTAGCTTTTCTTTAGGGGCATTTATGAATTTTAGTGGGTCTTCGTTTTTTGTCATCCACCATCCGATAAACAGCATAATAAGCATAGTAAGACCGAAGATTGAAGGTCCCATAAAGACACTAGCTATACTTTTAGCTGCCCATTTATCTGCTTCGCCAAAAAAATTAAAATGAACTGGAATCATGTCTGGCAGCAAATCATAATAAGTATAAGGAAAATAAAAAGCTAAATAAGTAAAAATAAGGGCTAATAAAATTAACAACTTATGCTGATTTTCCAATTTCATTATATTCCCCACCTTTACTTTTATAATAGTTCCTTCCTAAGCTGTTCTGGTGAATATGGGGAAAGAAAGGCAAATGGAATATCAAATACAGTATAGGCCCCCTTATGGCCAAGAGCCGCCATTTTACTTACTGCCCTAGTATAAGCAACGACTACACTAGCGGTAAACTCTGGATTACTAGCTAATTCAATGCCAAATTCCACTTTTTGTTTTGCAGTTGGGCTTGTTTGCCCTGTCCTTATAACTATGCCACCATGGGGGGTACCTAAATGCTCTTTATTATATTCTGCTTCAGTTATAAAATGAACACTTGTATCATAATCAGCAAAATAATTAGGCATATTTATTATATTGTCTTTTATTTGCTCTGTATTTGCACCATCTTCAGGAACAACATAACAAATCCTAGCATGTCTTTCCATGATAGTGAGATTAGGATTTTCCCCACTTCTTACTTTGGCTAGAGCTTCCTCTTTGGGAATGGTATATTGTTTAGCCAGCTTAACACCTGTTACTTGTCTAATTGCCTCAGAATGTCCTTGACTAACTCCAATACCCCAAAATGTATATTCCTTTCCCACAGGTAGTATCGATAAGCCTAATAAACGCTGCAATGAAAATAATCCTGGATCCCAACCAGTTGATATAAGACTACAAGTCCCTGAATTTTTAGCTACCTGATTCATTTTTTCATAATACTCTGGTATTCTGCTATGTGTATCAAAACTGTCAATAGTATTAAAATGAGCAGCAATCATAGGCCCCTGTACATCCAAATCTTTAGCCGAACCCCCACATAAAATCATAACATCTATAATGCCTTTATATTCCTCAATTTCTGAAATATGTACAACTAAGGAGTTAGTATCAAGGGCATTAACATCTCTTCTGGTAAATACAGCTTTAAGGCACATGTCAGAATTATACGATAATGCTTGTTCTACCCCTTTTCCTAAGTTACCATACCCTACTATACCTATGTTTATCTTGTCCATTTTGACCTCCCAAAAGTTCTTTCTTAATTATTTTAACATAATACCATCTTAATACTTAATCATTCTCTAGTATGTATATGTATATTTTAAAATAAAAAATAGGTTACATATTATTAATGATAATGTAACCTATTTGGTAATAGAAATATTCTAGTAATAAGTAAATATTATTTTAGGTGAAGTATTACTGCTAGGGCTTATAACTTTTTCTGTTTTCCAAGTTTCATTATTACTAGTCTCAGCTTTTAATAGAGGTATTTGGTCATAATAATAATCAACATCTAAAGCAGGAGTATCTCCCAATAAGCCTAAAGTATAAATTGTATAGGCATAGCCACTTTCTAATTCAATGGCTTCGGAAGTAAAAATAATTTCTTTGGCATCTGTCGGCTTTAATTTTACATAATAGGTATCAGGCAAAATCGTTTCATAATTTGTTACTTCACTATATCCTACATTAGTAAAAAAACTTTCATTCTCCAAAAAAACCACATCTAAATTAGGGACATTAGAAGAAAGATTAGCAAAGCGTACTAATACTTCGGGGTTTTCTATTGGCTCTACTTTTAGAAATATAGGCAGTAAGCTAATTTCTGGTAAAGTGCCGATAATTGCATAAGTAATTTTTTCGCTAGGTAAAACACTAACCGTAGTATCTAGCAAAAGTTGCTCAGATTCAGAAGTAGCAAATATTTGAATTCGCTTATCTTCTGGTCCAGTAGGAGTATAGTCGCTTATCTTATTGTAAGCCAAGTCTTTTGCTAGTATTTCCTCATCACAATAAATATCTACATTAGTAGTATTAGGTGACACATGTAAAAATCTTATAAAAGAATTAATAGTTGGCAATATTGATCCCGCCTTTTATAATTATTATTTTATTTTAATATATTCAAAATAATTATAAAAAGTGCTATTTTTCAGTTTTTTATCTTTTATATTTATACTTTTACTTTAACAGTTTTAATAGATAAAGTTATTAATACAATCAAGTTAGCTAAAAAAGTTACTAAATAAGGACTTATAGATAATTCTAAGGCCACCCCACTTAAAAATTGACCTATCACAATGCCTAGTGAAAATACTGCGTAAAATATGCCAAAAGCACTACCCCTGTATAAAGGGTCTGCATTATCAACAATAACAGCATTCATAGCTGGGAATATCAAACCAAATCCCAGACCAAAGAAAATCATACTTATCATAAAAAGCGGTGAGCTGTTAGAAAACAATAAAGTCATAAAAGATGCCATAAGAAAAACATAACCAGCCTTAATAGGTGTCAATCTTCCCCTTCTATCAGAGCGACGACTTATAGGGGATAAGAAAATTATTATAGCCGTAAAAGCAAATAAGCTCAAAAATAAACCTACATACTTAGTAGCATAGCCTAATGATTGCAGATGCAAGGGTAACTGAAAGGCTAAAGCCCCTTGGGAAAAAGTAACCCCGAGTGCGGATATGTAACCAATTTGCAATCTTTTATCTAAAAACAAATTTCTAATAATATTAAAATTTAATTCTACTTTAGTTTCACTCTTTTTATCATAAGGCAATAAAAATATAGCTAAAATAGCTGTTACTACTATTAAACTGCCTAAAAATATAAAAAAGGTTGAAAACCCAAGGGCATCCTTTCCTATTCCAGCTAGCATAGGACCTAATAAGGCTGCCAAGCCTACGGCTGCTCCAGAATATCCCATGCTTTTGCCCACAGAACCCTTTTTATGTATATCTCCAATTAAAGCAAATATAGCTGGAACTAAAATTCCGCCACCTAAGCCATGAATTATACGAACAAACAATAACTGATTAGGAGTATTAATTAATCCATAAAATATTACGGCTGTACCAGCTATAATCATACCAGCTATTATCGCTATTTTACGACCATATATATCGCTAATATATCCATTAAATATATTAGCTACTAAATTACTCAGTGAATATGATGCCATTATAACCCCCGTCATAATAGCTGTTGCATGCAGGTGATTAATATATAATACTAGTATAGGTAGTTGTGCCATAGTGTCTAAAAAACTAATTAATAATAGAAAATATAAAAACATTACTATACCCCTTGTAGTTTATTACAATTAATCCTAGATTAAAGCCAGAGTTATTATATCATACTTAATAACCTTAATAACAATAATAATAAGGTAGCTACAAAACTTTTATCTTACACTATTCTGGGAAAAATCTTATTATCATTATTGCCTAGTAGCTATAGAACAAACCTTAATTTATAATAAGATTGATAAATAATATAAGGAGTTAAGAAATGAGAATACAACCTATTAAGAAAAAATTAAAATTATATGGATTTAATAATCTTACCAAAAGCCTTAGCTTTAATTTTTATGATATATGTTATGCTACTACGCCTGAACAAAGACAAGCATATATTGAATATGTTGATGAGGAGTACAATGCCCAAAGACTTACTAGAATATTAACAGATGTATCTAATATTATAGGTGCAACCATACTAAACATAGCCAATCAAGATTATGAACCGCAAGGAGCTAGTGTAACTATGCTTATTGCCGAGGAAGAAATTGACTATGTGAAAAAACCAGCCGTAACTAATAATGAAACACCTGGTCCCGAGAGTGTAGTAGCACACCTAGATAAAAGTCATATTACAGTTCATACCTATCCCGAAAGTCACCCCTATAAAGGTGTTAGTACCTTTAGGGCAGATATAGATGTATCAACTTGTGGACATATATCTCCTTTAAAAGCTCTTAACTTTTTACTCACTACCTTTGAACCAGATATAGCTACTGTAGATTATAGAATTAGGGGCTTTACTCGTGATATCAATGGACAAAAATATTTTAAAGACCATAAAATTAACTCTATCCAAAATTTTATCCCTGCTAAAATTAGGGACAGGTATCAAATGATAGATGTTAATATTTATCAAGATAATATATTCCACACCAAAATGATGATGAAAGATTTTGATTTGGATAATTATCTTTTTGGGATTAATGAAGAAGAGCTAGATATGACTGAGAATAAGAAAATCAAAAGCCAATTAAGACGGGAAATGATGGAGATATTCTCGGGTCGAAATTTCTAATATAATTATAGCCACATATTAGCATAATTATCTCCGACCAATGTAGCATAATTAAGAATTTCTTCATCAGAAGGCAGGGTTAATTCTTCAAAATTAATACCGTGAAAACAATGGGGACAAACTACCCTATAGCCTGCAAATGTATCAGGTTCATTATAGCTAGCTAAAATAACCATTATTAAAGTGGGGCAAGTTTCAGCCCCTACAGAAAATCTAGCTGCTGTTTGTAATGACCAGTTGTATTCGTTAGAATCCCTTTTACAATTAGGACATCTTATATTTAATTTTGCATTAGCATTTTCTATTATCATTAGTATAGACCTCCCTATTTGTATTAACTTTAACATATAAAACGGAAATTAATAATCTATTTTAGGAGTTTGATAAAATTGAGAAAAGATGAATCCGCAGAATTAATGTTGTACTGTCCTACTTGCGGCAATACGGTTAATGAATATAATTGGACCTTAGGTCAAGCTGCAAGGTACTCTAAAGGTAATAACCGTACTGTAACCCTTATATCTATTTTATTGAAAATCCTCAATGAACCTAATTTTAGAATAGGTGAAGAAAAATTTATGTGCCCGAGATGTAACGAACGAATAAAAATTAAAAATATACCACTACCCGATGCTGACACTATGGCTGAATATATTGCCAGAGTTGGCGAAGAATATGTATATGCCAAATATTAAAAAGCCTTCCTAAAAAAGGAAGGCTTTTTGCTTTTACTTATCTTTATCTATCCTCATATACCTTACGATAGTTGTGGCAGTTTCCCCTTTTAGCATTATGTCATCTTGGTTAAAGTTACCTTCTTTAGCCTTTATTAGCCCCAATTTCGTCGCCAGGCTTATATAACCTTTATCTTGGGTATTAATAGTATTGGCATCACTAGTGGGAACTATATATATGTCTGAAAACTTAGCGATATAGCCTATATTCATCGCTTTAAGTAACATATAACTAGCCTTAACCCTATTTAATTCTGCTTCTGGCTCAGGTAAATTATCCTTGTCTATTATTTTTCTATAAATTGCAGTTTGGTAATAAGGTGAATACCATTTATCATCCAGACCATCTATTTTTCTCCCTTCACCAGGATAATAGTCACTAGCTAATATTAACATTTTAATAAACTCTGCATTAGTAATCCCTTTATTAGGCTGATATTCTCCATTTTCACCAGCAATAATTCCTAAATCAAATAGCAATTTAATATCTTTTTCGGCGGGATGATTCTTAATATCAATTAAAGGTGTAGGTTTTTGTTTTTGGTATTCTTGACCATTATAATTCAATAATTTTCCTGTAACCGCATCTACTAATTTAGGCTCACTTTGGGCAAAGCAATAATATAAATCCACCTTTTTAATATCTGCATTACTCCTATTATATGGGTTTAAGGTTTGGATATATTCTAAGCTAACTTTGTTTTCATTGCTTAGCTTACTAAAAGCCTCGTCTTGCCCAATTATATTATTAGCATTAGGAAAGCTTGTTTCAGTCCAACTACAATAGTAAGAGGTAGGCTTACCAGTAATCAAATCTATAGTTACATTAATATTATCTGCATAGAAAGGAATATCATTAATGTATCTATTATATTCCAAAGTTAGCATTTGTTCTGGATTTTCAATGGGAGGTACTATCTTTGAGGCTTTAATAGATTCTTGATATTTTTTTTCATTAAGTCTAACTTGCTTGAATTTCTGTGTTTGTATTTTATTAATAAAGTCATCAGCTAATTTTAGGGCATCCTCGGCTTGATAATTTGGTGTGACTAAATGCCTATCTGGTAAATCCTCGAAAAAATGATAAGCAGTTATTTCTTTAGACACAGCGTTAATTTGTACCGAAATATAACCATATTTGCCTTCTTCCTTTAATTGCCATTCTATACTCCAAGTCCTTTTATTTTTATCTTGATAATCTTGGTATAAGTTAGTTTGACTAATTATATAATTTGTAGGTATGTCGATATGTTTTTTTATAACATTAATAGCTTCTTCTTTAGTTAGCAGACCTTTTATGGTTTTTATCTCCTCTAATTCTAGTGGGTTTAGAACAGCCTCTTCTGCCTCTGCCATCCCCATGCCCCCCATTGCTTTATCATTTACGGCATAATAATAAATATTATTTGTATGTTCTCCCGTATGAGCATTGACTAAGGAATTATCCGCTTGTTTTATTCCGTAAACTAAAAGTATCTTGGCTTCGTTTTTATCCATTATTTTATGGTACATTAACTCAAAAGCATTATTTTTTATTATTTGAGCAGCTTTTGCTTGATCAATTATACCTGTTACAGGGACAAAATCCAGATTATAATCCCAGTTTAAATTGTAATTAGTAATTTCGCCTGTTTGGGCAGATACAGCAATATAAGCTGAGTTTTGCTTGCAGGGTATGTTATTAACTATTCGGTAATAATTAATAACATAATCTTGGTTATACTTATTAACCGCTATCTTATCCCTGTCTAATATTTTCAGATTATTATGTTTACTAGGTATTGCTGTAGCTAGAAAATTATTAGCTAAAGTAATAGCTTTTTCTTTGTCTATTATGTAAGCTTTATTAGCACTTTCGGGAATATCACTGTATTTGTAAAATTCCGTTATTTCCCCCGATAAGGCATCAATATATACAGAAATATTACCTACTTCCGTTATCCAGTTTAATTGCCAAGTTCCTCTACCATTGTACTCTGAATAATTGGACTTAAAATCTTTAATATCATCTGGTATAGTAACTGTTGACTTAGCTATTTGGGTAGCCTCTTCTACCGTAATAGCTTCGTTAGCTGCCACGGGATAAGTAAGTAAACTGAATAGGCCAAAAGCCAGCAATAATATTATAAATATTGACTTACGCATTATTATTCCTCCTTAATCTTATTTGCTTATAATACGGTTTAATATTAGTTTTTCTTACATGTTAATAATATAAAAAATCCCAGCATTTTTTTACTGGGATTTTGATTTATGCAACTAACCGTAGGATAAGTTTTCTGAATCAACCATAGTTTGATAGTAATTACCATCGTTGTCGTCTATGCTTCCTTTAGTGTCTTCAAAATATAGGTTAAGCTTGTCTGATGCTTGTACGACAAAACTACCTTGAAATTCATTCCTTGTCTTGTGCATAGCGACCTTTTGGGTTTTGAAAAAACTATTAGGTTCACCATAGCCGACATTTAAAGTTATGCTATTAGCATTATTAGCTAATTTCCCATTATAACTAACTTCTACTAAACCGCCATTACTAGGTGGCATAGGATCAATCTTAACTCCACCTGTCAAATCAGCAGTTGCCATATAATCAACTCCTTTCTATTATCGCTATACTTATTTTCACCAGTTTGCTTATAGCTATGCGACAAGAAAGGATTTTTTTATTTAATTAATAACTTCGATAGTGTCTCCGACTTTTATCGTACCCGAATTAATTACTTGGGCAAATATTCCCTCTTTAGGCATCACACAAATACCTACTTGTTTTTTTATTGCACAACCTTTATTAGTACATTCTTTTCCTATCTGTGTAACTTCTAATAAGGTATCTGCTATCTTAATCCTTGTACCTACGGGAAGTTTAGAGACATCTATACCATCCAAAGTAATATTTTCGGCAAAATCGCCAAAAGCTACCTCAGCCCCTAATTTTTTCATTTTATCAACACTATAAGAGGATAGTAAGCTAATCTGTCTATGACCAATTCCTGCATGGGCATCTATTTCTATACCCCAATTTTCCTTGAAAAATGCTTCTCCTATATTTTTCTTTTTTTCCCCTTTGTGTTTTGAAATATTAACTGCTAATACTTTACCAGTCTTTTCTGTCACCATATCTCCTCCTTTTTTATATTTATAATTAATAATAATATAGTAGTTTGATTTTAGCAAAGTATTGTATTATTAAATATAAGAATAATACTTTTAGGGGGAAATGTAATTGGAAAATAGTGGTTTTTCAAGCGATTATTCCGAATCTATACAACAAAAATTGCTTTTTCACCATAATTTATTGGAAGCCGTAAATGATTCTATAGTTGTAGCAGGGATAGACGGGAAAATCATTTATTGGAATAAGGGTTCCAAATGGCTTTTTGGTTGGTCGGACGAGGAAATCATAGGACAACCTTTCTCCATATTATTTGGTGATAACATAAGAGAAATACCTACTCATATCAACGAAGTTTATGCGGGTTTTTGGACAGGAAGAATTCCTATATTTACTAAGAATGGCAGGAAAAAATATGTTAATGCTTCTGTATCCGCTATGAATAATCATTTAAACAAACCTAGTTATCTAGTAGCTATTATTAGCGATGTTACTGAATTAATCAATTCCCGTATTGAAGCCGAAGAAGCACTGCGTAGCAAAGAGGAGTTTTTAACTGTAATTAGTCATGAAATTAGAACTCCTATGACAGGTATCATAGGATATGTAGAGCTATTAGGTGACTTGATTGATAATAGTAAACAAGAAAATTATCTTAATGCCATTAAAGAGAATGCTGATAACTTATTAGAGCTTTTTAATGATATCTTGGACCTGTCGAAAATAGATGCCAATAAAATTGTTGTGGAGCAAAATGTTTTAAACTTAAAAGATATTGTACAATCGGTTATTAAGATATGTATGCCAACTATATGTGCTAAAAACCTAGAGCTAATAGTGGATATAGATCCTAAACTTCCTACAGAAATTATTAGCGATAGTATTAGAATTAAACAAATACTCAATAATTTACTCTCCAATGCAGTTAAATTTACACACCAAGGAAAAATTAATATTATAGTTAAGAAAGGACAACTCTTATCAAAACATAAATTCCAACTTATTATAGAGGTGTCAGATACGGGAATAGGCATCCCCTCCAACAAACAAACCCTTGTATTTGAACCATTTACACAGGTTGACAGTTCTACAACTCGTAAATATGGTGGTACAGGATTAGGTCTAACAATAGTTAAAAAATTGGTTAATATTTTAGAAGGAGAATTAAGTTTGGAAAGTGAGGAAGGTATTGGTTCCACCTTTAAGCTTACAATACCAGTTCAAGAAGTATTTTCTTCCTATGACGATATAACAAGTAATCAAGTAATAGAAAATTATAAACATAAAATTTTACTCATATCTGCTAGTTCTTATCTTTATAACTTATTATCCAGTAATTTATGTGCCATAAACGCAAAATTAATCTGGTCTGAAAATGATAAAAGATTAGCCTCCATAATATCATTTCACGAGCCAAAAATCTTAATTATGGATGATATTAATATATTAAAAAAATACAGTTTAGAAGCTCAAGACAAGACTGATTTTTCTCCTGACAAAATCTATCTTTTGACTAACCAAGGCCAATATCCAGATATAACTAGTTTTCAAAATATGGCTGAGATTAAGTTAGTTAATTCACTTGATTTCTTAATCAATGAGTTAATGTTTAATTTCGCAACTGAAAGTAAATCCACATACGAGGAAGCTAAGAATATTTTATTAATTTGCGAAAACCAGCTAAATTGTTTTTTAATTAAAAACATTATAGAACAAGAAAATTATAAAGTAACAGATATACCTAATATAGAAAAACTAACTGAACTAAGCATAAACAACTTTAATCTTGTTTTGTTAGATACAGATTTAATTGAAAAAAATGCTGAAAAATTAACTAATAAATTAGATAATATTAACTACCAAACTTTAATTGGATTAGTTAATAATCACGATAATCTTAATAACTTAGTCTTTAACGATTATATCTATAAGCCTATTACTAGTGATAACTTATTAGCACTAATTAGAAAACACTTGGGGGGAATGTAACTATGGGGGGTAAGCAAAAATTAGAAAAAAATACTGTTCTAATAATTGATGATGAAGAAAGCTTGCGTAAATTATTAGAATCCGCACTTAGCAATGAAGGATACCTTACTATATCTGCCTTTGATGGAATTGAAGGATATGATATGGCTGTAAAACACAGTCCAGATTTAATTTTATTAGATATTATGATGCCTAATATTGATGGTTATGAAGTCCTAAACCGACTAAAAAAAGATACTAGAACTGCTAATATCCCCGTAATTTTTTTAACTGCAAAAGTAGAGGCAAAGGAGCGAGTTACGGGTTTAGAGATAGGAGCTGTTGACTATATTACAAAACCTTTTTACTTACGAGAGGTAATAGCTAGAATTAAAATTCACCTTAGATTAAAAGAGTATGAAAAAATGTTAAAACAAAAAAATCAGAAATTAAAAGACTATTCGGATTTACTACTAGAACTGAATGCCAAGCTAGAAGAAATAGCTAGAAAAGATGAACTAATGAATATATGGAACCGCAGGGCCTTTAATGAACAAATAACGCAAACTCATAATTATTCGATTAGATATAAGAGACCCTATACTTTAATTATTGCAGATTTAGACCATTTTAAAAATTATAATGATTTATATGGTCATCAAGAAGGTGATGTGGTCTTACAAGAAGTAGCCTCAGCTATAACTAAGACTTGCCGTATAACCGACTTTATTGCCAGATATGGGGGAGAAGAAATAGTGATTATTCTACCCGAAACTGATGAACCAGAAGGAATTTTAACTGCTGAGCGTATTATTAAGTCTGTTAGCGACTTGAACATACCTCACACTAATAATGAAAATCTAGGGATTGTAACTATAAGTGCAGGAGTAGCTACATTCAACCCCAATATGTTAACAGATGCCGAATACATGGTCAAAAAGGCTGATGATGCGCTATATCGTGCTAAAAAATCAGGGCGTAATAGGGTTAGCATCTAAGTAAGTATGAATATATGAAGTAATATCCCTAAGTTCCGTAGGGCCAGTATTGCTGTAAATAAAGATTATAAAACTTGAGCTACTAAAATTATTCATAGGATCTTTTTTAAAGTATGCTAAATTTAGGTGTTTTTTCATCTCTCTAACTGTTTTTCCTTTTAGATGGGGCATATGTTGCATTATGAAATTATCATCTTTTAAGATTAAATTTAGTAAGGCACCAGTATCAATATTAGTATTTTCATTTATTAAGGCTGGTAGGTAAAATGACCTATTATTTAAAAAATAATCATACTTTAGAGTTTGCTTAACTTCTTCTTGATAATGAGGATAAGTTAATAAAATATATTCCATTAAGATAGTATAATCTTTATCTCTTTTATGCCCTATATAAAATAAGTCTTTTTCCTCCCAATGGTTAGCCAAAGAAACAAAAAAACTAAAACTATCCCCCTTAAATAGTTCCCTTATTACAAAATCTAGAGTAATGTCAACGATATGTGTATTGTAATACTTATTTACTAGCTTTTCGACTTCCCCCAACTTAATTAATTCATCATAAGTTAAGACATGATTAGCCAATACTTGGTATGGCGGCTTATTTTGCTTAATATAGGCAAATTTCTCTATGTCATTTGCTATATGGGAACCTTTTAATAGTTTTAAAAAGCCTAGTTGTATTTTATCTGCTTTAAGGTTAAAAACTTCATTAAAAGAGTTAGCAAAGGTATGATAATCCTCATAGGGTAAACCTGCAATAAGATCTAGATGAATGTGAATATTACCTAGTTCAATTATTTTACTTATGTTCTTCGATAAAACCTGCCAATCTGATTGGCGATTAACTGCGGTTAAAGTAGTAGGATGGGTAGATTGAATTCCTATTTCAAAATCAAATATGCCTGCTGGCACACCCTGCAAAAACTCTAAAAATTCTTCGCTAATTAGCTCTGCCCCTATTTCAAAATGGAATTTAGTATTGATATTATTATCAACTATGTATTGCATAATATTAAGAGCCCTTTTTTCATGACAATTAAATGTTCTATCCACAAACTTTACTTCTTTTACCCCGTTGGTCATTAAATAAGCTAAATCTTTCTCAACCCTTTCTAAGGAAAAAAACCTTACTCCCTTGATGGTAGAAGATAAACAATAAGCACAGTTAAAAGGGCAACCCCTAGAAGTTTCATAGTATATAGTTTTGTTTTTATATTTTTCCAGATTATTATAATAAGGAAAGGGAATAATATCAAGGTTGTCTATAAGTGGACGATCTATGTTTTCTACTATAGCTTGTCCTTTAAGATAAGTAATTCCTAAAACCTGCTTACAGTCTTTCCCCTCAGCTATAGTCATAAGTAGTTCTTTTAGACTTGCTTCTCCTTCCCCACGAATGACGAATTCAATGGGATAGTTAATTAAATAATGGCGGCTATCATAGGATACCTCTGGTCCGCCTAAAATTATAGGAATATCGGGATTAATGTTTTTAAAATCTTGGCATAATTGTAGAGTAAGTTCTATATTCCAAATATAACAGGAAAAACATAATATATCAGGCTTAGCCCTATGTATGTCAGCTAAAATATCTTCCATAAGCTCATTAATAGTATATTCCCTAACTTCAATTTCCCATAAATCTGATTGACAATATTTTTCTAGGTATGCTAATGCTAATGAAGAATGAATAAATTTAGCATTTAATGTAACTAATAGAACTTTCATTTTTTAAAAAACCTACTCCCCTACTATTCGTAATTCAGGCTCAAGATTGATACCATACTGTTCATAAACTTTATTCTGTATATAAGCTATTAGATCAAGTACATCTTGGGCAGTAGCATTGCCCTTATTAATAATAAATCCAGCATGTTTGATAGATATTTGAGCCCCACCTATAGAAAATCCCTTTAGACCTAGTTCTTCTATCATTGGACCGACATAATGTCCTGTAGGCCTTTTAAAAGTGCTACCCGCACTGGGATATTCCAAAGGTTGCTTTTCTCTTCTATTTCTTGCAAATTGTTGCATTTTAGCTTTAATTTCTTTTTCCTTTCCTTTCTCTAAAGAAAGCAAGGCTGATAAAACATAATAATTATTTTTTTGAAAAACACTGTGACGATAAGCTAAGTCCATTTCTTCTATGGTAAATGTTCTCATAAAGCCATCCATATTAATTGCGGTTACACTTTTTAATACATTTTTTATTTCTCCATCATAAGCACCTGCATTCATAACCACTGCCCCACCTAAGCTGCCTGGAATCCCCTCGGCAAATTCTAGCTTAGTTAGAGAATGCTTAGCAGCTAATTTTGCTAAAGCTGATAACCTTATTCCTGCTTCGGCAATAATTTCAGTATTATTTACCGTAGCCTTATTAAAATTATTACTTAATTTTATTGCTATTCCCTTTAGTCCTTGATCTTTAACTAATAAGTTACTTCCCTGTCCAAAAACTAATAAAGGCAGCTGTTTAACCCTAGCCCATTCCAAAACTTTCTGGATATTATTAATATTATCCGCTTCTACTAAGACTTCTACAGGTCCACCTATTTTAAAGCTTGTATGGTTTTTCATAGGCTCATTATATTTTATACAGCTATCAGGGATTATTTCCATAAGTTCGGAGTACATATAACTCCTCCTTAATTTAATTTTTAATTATTATTAATTATATTAATATATTTACTAGTAATTACGCCATATGTTTAAGATTATACCTTGATAAGCTAATTTTTATAAACTACCTTTATAAACTATGATATAATATGCTATATTTAGCACCTTAATATTAATTAGGAGTGAAGATAATGGATAATTTAGTTATTAGAAAGCAACTAGTCAAAATACTAGGTAAAAATAAAGTATTAACTGAAAAATTAGATTTAATGTACTACTCGTATGATAGCTCATTTCATACTAAGTTAAAACCTAGTAATCCTACCGCCGTTGTCTTGCCAACCTCAACTGAGGAAGTGCAAAAGGTTGTGAAATATGCTTATGAACATAATATTAATATTATCCCTAGAGGGGCTGGCACTGGTGAAACAGGAGGCTGTATAGCTACTGAAGGTGGCATAGTATTAGACTTATGTAATTTTGCTGAAATTGTGGAAATTGATACTCCAAATATGCAAGTAACAGTTAGACCAGGTATTATTCATGCCGAACTCAATCGTAAACTAGCTGAGCATAATTTGTTTTTTCCTCCAGATCCAGGTAGCAGCCAAATGTGTACTGTAGGTGGAATGGTAGCTAATAATGCTAGTGGACTCAGAGCAGTTAAGTATGGCTGTACTGAACAATATATTTTAGGCTTAGAAGTAGTTATGCCTAATGGGGAAATTATCATTACAGGTGGTGTAAAATCAAAGGCTATTAAAAATGTATCTGGCCTTAATCTTACTAAGTTAATGGTGGGCTCAGAAGGTATATTAGGAATTATAACTAAAATTAGATTAAGATGTTGGCCTAAGCCTAGGGCTAGAGGAATTGCTATGGCAATTTTTGATAATCTTGACGATGCCCCTGCAACAGTTTTAGATGTTTATCAAGCTGGTATCCTGCCTTCGGGCATTGAGATTTTAGATAGCTCGGCTATAGAGGCCGTTAATTTATATAAACCAGAAATTAATTTACCAAATGCAGAAGCAATTTTACTATTTGAAGTTGATGGTAATCCACCAAGTGTAGAGTATGAAGGAAATACAATTAGAGAAGTAGCCTTAAAAAGAGCTCGAAATGTAGAATGGTCAACAGAACCTGCTAGGATGGCGGAATTATGGGAAGGTAGAAGTGTAACTGCAACTGCTGCCGCTAGAATTAGACCTGACGGAAGCCGAATCTTTGCTGGTGAAGATATTAGTATTCCCTTAGCTAGGGTAGCTGAAACCCTAAGAGCTATAAGAAAACTAGCCGATAAGTATGGGATAAAGGTAGTCAATTATGGTCATATAGGCGATGGTAATGTTCATACTGCACCAGTAATTAATCCAGAAATACCAGAAGAAGTCGAAAGAGCCTTAAAACTAGTACACGAAATACATTTATTAGCTATTGAGCTAGAAGGTTCTACTACTGGCGAACATGGAGTAGGAACAGTTAGAAGGGAATATGCCGAATTAGAACATGGTCAAGCCTTAAAATATATGTATAAAATAAAAAATAGTTTTGATGAAAAAGGAATTATGAATCCTAAAAAGCTCATCTAGCCTTAAAGGAGAGGTTATATAGTGAATTTTCATGAATTACCACCTGTAAAAGAACAACTAATGAAGTGTGTCAGATGTGGTAAATGTAGAAGTGTATGTCCAGTATTTTATGAAGTTAAAAATGAAACCGTAGCCCCCAGAGGGCATGTTTTTATGGTGCAAATGTTAAGGGATAATATAGTTGAACCTACTAAAGATGTTAATGATAGATTAACGAGCTGTCTCTTATGTGAAGCCTGCACAGTTAGTTGCCCATCAGGCATAGACATTCACGAACTAAATGCTGCGGCTCGGTCTTATATTTACGATAAAAACCCGTCCGTAACCAAAGAATTGGTTTTTGATACCTTATGGACTAAACCAATTTTATTAAGGACCTCTAAAAAGTTTATGTGGGGAGCCCAAAAATTAGGCTTACAAAAATTAGCTCGCAACATTGGGGTTACTAAAATCTTGCCTGGAGATTTAGGAAAAGCTGAGCAAATGTTGGATTCTCTGCCTGCTCGCTCAGCCCGTTCTATTATAAGAGAAGTTAATCCAGCTAAAGGTGAGAAAAAATATACGGTAGGTTACTTTTTAGGGTGTGGTACAGATTTATTACAACCCGATGTAGCCTTAGCAACGATAGATGTCTTAACCAGAAATGGTGTAGAGGTAATTGTACCCAGAGATACAAAATGTTGCGGATTGCCTCATATTGCTAATAGCAAAATTGAAACTGCCCAAAAATTAATGGTTCATAATATAAAAATCTATAATTCTTATGATTTTGATTATATTATTACTGATTGTGCTTCTTGTTCAGCTGCCTTGTCAGCTAAAAATATGTCCTTTTTATTTAAGGGTTTAAAAATTGAAAAAGAAGCTATGAAATTTGCTAGCAAAATTTGTGATCTAACTAAATTTTTAATAGATGTTATTGATATTAAACTACCCTCCAAGGAGATAAGTGAAAAAACTAAGGTAACCTACCATGATCCTTGCCACTTAGTAAATGCTCAGGGCATTACTAGCCAACCCAGAGAATTATTAGCAAGGATTCCAGAACTCACCTATATAGAAATGCCCTTAGCTGCTAGGTGTTGCGGTGGTTCAGGAACTTATAGCATTACTCATCACGATATGTCCATGAAAATTTTGGATGTAAAAATGGATAGTGCTATGTCAACTGGAGCTAATGTTATTGCTACCTGCTGCCCTAGTTGCATGATGCAATTAAGCCATGGACTAAAACGCCATAACTATCCAGCTAGAATAATGCACCCCATAGAACTAGTCAGTAAAAGCTATGGCGATATAGCTATAATTTAATGAAACCTTGTATATTATTCCCTATTATAAGGTGGCCTAAATGAGTAAAAGATTAATTAAGCAAGTATTCAAAGAAGTCCGTAAAGCAAATTCTAAATATAACTTAATAGATAATAATGATGTAGTAGGAGTAGGTATGTCGGGTGGTAAAGATAGTAATATGTTATTATATTTTCTGTATTTACTAAAAAAGCACACCCCTATTGCCTTTGAAATAAAACCTATTTACATTGACTTAGGTTTTAATAATGAAATCCACTTCCTAAATGAGTATTGTATTAACTTAAATACAGAACTATATATTAAGAAAACTAATATAGGTGAAATAGTATTTGAAATTAGGAAGGAAAAAAATCCTTGCTCATTATGTGCCAATATGCGTAGGGGGGCTTTAAATAATACGGCTAAGGAATTAGGCTGTAATAAGGTTGCCTTGGGTCACCACCTAGATGATGTAGTTAATACTTGGTTAATGTCCATATTATATGAAAATAGATATAATGTTTTTAAACCGAAAACCTACTTAGATCGAATTGATATAACTGTTATCAGACCACTTATTTATGTACCCGAACAACAAATTTATAAGATTTTTAATCATTTAGATTTTAAAACAGTAATTAATAATTGTCCTGCTGAAGGTGCTACTAAAAGAGATGAAATATCAAATCTAGTAAAACATATAGAAGAAAAATACCCCGAAGCTAAAAAAAATATATTATATAGTTTGGAAAATGTTAATGAGAATAGTTTTTGGAAAAATTAATTAGAACATCTGTTTAAACTCCCTTTTTTATGTTATACTAGAAAAAAAGTTGGAGGTGTTATGATTGTATTCAGATTTATCAGATCGACAAAAGGAAATTTTAGAATATATTAAGTACTCAATTAGGACTAAGGGCTATCCCCCCTCCGTTAGGGAAATCGGTAAAGCTGTTGGCTTGAGTTCTAGTTCAACTGTCCATAAGCACTTAGTTTTATTAGAAGAAAAAGGATATATAAGAAAAGATCCTATTAAAACTCGGGCCATAATCCCCATCGATAATGAACCCTCTGAATTGCTTACAGAATCTATTAATATACCTTTGGTAGGTAATGTCGCAGCAGGTTCGCCTATTTTAGCCGAACAAAATATAGAAGAATACTTGCCAGTCCCTGCTAGCTTTATTGGCAATGGCACTCATTATATGTTGAAAATTAAAGGTGAAAGTATGATTGAGGCAGGTATATTTGATGGTGATTATATAATTGTTAGACAGCAAGAAAATGCCGTCAATGGTGAAATAATAGTCGCCATGTTAGACAATGAAGCCACAGTTAAAAGATATTATAAGCACCCAGACAATATCGAACTTAGACCAGAAAACAGTGCCCTAAAACCTATGTTCCTTGATAATGTACAAATTGCGGGTAAGGTTACAGGATTATTACGCAGATTCTAGATTAATTATTTAACTTTAATATGGTAAAGGTAGGTAAAGGTAATCTTTTACAATATTGCTTTTACCATGTTCTTTTAACTAAAATTTTTCTAGATACTCATTTATTTCCCAATCATAAACCCTAGTAGTATAAGTTTCCCACTCCTTCATCTTGGCTAAAACAAAGCGAGAATAAATATGTTCCCCCAAAGCCTCCTGAATTATAGTATCTTGGCTTAATTCTTGAACCGCCTCATATAAACTTGCAGGTAGTGAATCTATACCCATAGCTTGGCGAATAGCTAAATCCATTTCATATATATTTTGCTCGATAGTATCAGGTGGTTTAAGTTTATTATTAATGCCATCAAGACCAGCCTTTAATATTACAGCTAGCCCTAGATATGGATTACAAGTAGGATCAGGACTTCTTAATTCAATTCTAGTACCAATGCCTCTTCTAGCTGGGATACGAATCAAAGGGCTTCTATTGCGATAAGACCAAGCTATATAGACAGGTGCTTCGTAACCTGTAACCAATCTTTTATAGGAATTAACGGTTGGATTAGTTATAGCCGTAATAGCTTTAGTATGTTTCATAATTCCTGCTACAAAATAGCGACAAATATCACTTAATCCATCTTCCTTGCTATCATCGTAAAAGACATTTTTCCCATCCTTAAATAATGAAATATGTATATGCATGCCAGAACCTGCAATACCGTATATAGGCTTAGGCATAAATGTAGCATGTAATCCATGCTTCTGGGCTACAGTCCTTACTATTATTCTAAATGTGACAATATTATCCGCAGTGGGAAGTGCTTTATTATACTTAAAATCAATTTCGTGTTGACCAGGTGCTACTTCATGGTGGGAAGCTTCTATTTCAAAACCGATACTTTGTAGGGTTTCCACCATATCAAGCCGGGCCACTTCTCCCTTGTCAACAGGTGGTAAATCAAAATAACTAGCCTTATCATTAGTTTCTAAAGTAGGTTGGCCTTTGCTATCTAGAAGAAACATGAAAAATTCGGGTTCAGGACCTACAAACATCGAATATCCCATATTTTCGGCTTCCTGTAAGATTCTTTTCAAAGCATAGCGTGGTGAGCCAAGAAAGGGATTACCCTTGGAATCATAAATATCACATATTAACCTAGCGGTCTTATTAAAAGAATTAGGGTTATCCCAAGGTAAAATTAGAAAAGTATTCAAGTCAGGTTTTAAATACATATCAGATTCTTCGATACGGACGAAGCCTTCTATAGAAGAGCCATCAAACATCAGTTCACCATCAAGTGCCTTGTCTAACTGATCGTCAGTAATGGAAATGCTTTTCATTACCCCTAATATATCTGTAAACTGTAGCCTGATAAATTTTACATTATCTTCTTGACATAGCCTTAAAATTTCTGTCTTAGTCATCAAATAACCCCTTTTAATATAAATTAGATAAGAAAATACTACTTAAATTTAGCATAATAAGCTAACACTTTCAATTTATATAAGCTTTATAACAAAGGTAACTGTCATTGCTAAGGCTATAAATAAATTAAAGAAAATACTAAACACTAAGCCAAGTGTTGCCCCTATTCCTGCTTTCATGGCATTTCGTAAATCATTATTAAATATAAACTCCCCTAATATTCCCCCTAAAGGTGCCCCAATAAAAATGCCTATAGGCGGAAAAAATATCAAGCCTAAAAAGAAGCCAATTACAGCCCCATTAATTCCATATTTACTAGCTTTAAAATACTTGCCACCGATTATAAGAGCTAGGAAGTTAAAAAATAGTGTGATTACTGTAATAGCCGCAAAAATTATAATCAATCGAACTGATATTATGTTAAAGCCTTCATACCAGCTATAAGCCAAAATAGATATAAAAACTAAAGGCACTCCAGGTATAAAAGGAATAATAGTGCCTGCAATGCCTATAAAAATGAATATAAAAACCCCAATTAAAATAATGGTATTAATAGCCATAATTATCTCCCTTTGTTAGTTTCGACTAACCAATTATGAACTTGACTAGCCACATACCTAGCATGTTCATAAGTTAAGCTACCTTGCAAATAAGCACAATAAGGTTCCCTTAAAGGAGCATCACAAGAAAGTTCTATAGTTGAGCCTTGTACAAAGGTACCAGCCGCCATTACTACATCATCACTATAACCTGGTAAAAGTGCATATTCTAGGCGGACATCGCTATCAACAGGAGAATTAGCTTGGATAATTTGACAAAATTCTAGTACTTCATTAGCTGATTTAAATTTAATAGCTTGGACTATATCAGCCCGTTTTGTTTCCCAATGGGGGTATATCTCATAATTATATTTATCAAATAAATAAGCTATAAGGCTTACTCCCTGCAAAGCTTGTAAAACAGTATGGGGAGCTAGGAATAAACCTTGGTATAACCAGCGGCTATTGAGTAAACTTGCCCCTAAGTCCTTACCCAAACTAGGTGCGGTTAAATAATAAGAAATTTCTTCAATTAAGTTTTCTTGGCCTATTATATAACCACCTGCAGGGGCTAAACCTCCACCTGGATTCTTAATTAGCGAACCAGCCGTAATGTCCACCCCCACTTGAGGTGGTTCTATCTCCTCCACAAATTCTCCATAACAGTTATCCACCATAACTATAGTAGCTGGATTAATAGACTTAACTAAATCAGTTAAAATTTTTATTGTTTCTATACTCAAGGCAGGTCTTAGGCTATATCCTTTAGATCTTTGGATAAATACCATCGTAGTCTTATTAGTGAGGGCCTTTTTTATTCCTTCTAAATCAGGCTCACCGTTAATATCTAAAGCTACTTCCTTATAAACAATACCCTTACCTATAAGAGTACTTCGCATAGGATTATCTTTACCAATAACTTTTCCCAAAGTATCATACGGTGCACCGGTTATGGCGATTAATTCATCATTAGTCTGTAACAAACCTAAAAGACAACTAGCAATAGCATGCGTGCCAGATACAATTTGACTCCTAACTAAGGCATCCTCCCCACCGAAAATATCGGCATATATCAATTCCAAACTATCCCTAGCATAATCCCCATACCCATACCCAGAAGAAGGGTAGAAATTATCCTCCCTCACCTTATGTTCCTTAAAGGCTTCTAATATTTTTGCTTGATTAAAATAAGCAATTTCCCTATAACTGTTAAAACTAGCTGCCAAATCCTGTTCAGCATTCCCTATAAAATTAAAAATCTCCAATTATAATATCACCACTTTTTACAATAATAAAAAATTAAAGAGAATTAACATCTGGCAAATCCTTTTCTTCAATAGTCACTAATTCCTTCCGATTAAGGCTAGGTCTATCTATTAATCTTAAAGCTTGTAATCTAATAGATTTTTCTACAAGATTTCTTACATAACGGGCATTACCAGAATACGGGTGATGGTTCTTACTAAATTCCATTAGAATATTTTTAAGTTTCCACCTACATCTGCTTGTAAGCTCATAGTCCCTTTCCATATACATCTGTAATGCAATTAGAAACAATTCTTCAGCATCATAATCGTTAAAGCTTATGTGGATAGGGAAACGGGAACGAAGCCCTGGATTAGATCTAATGAATTTTTCCATTTCCCCCGTATAGCCAGCTAAAATAATTATAAGATTATCCCGATAATCTTCCATAGCTTTAACTAAAGTCGCTATAGCCTCCAGCCCAAAGTCTTTCTCACCACCTTGTGCTAAAGTATAGGCTTCATCTATAAACATAATACCACCTAAAGACTTTTTAAGCATTTCTTTAGTTTTTTGGGCAGTATGCCCTATATACTCTCCTACTAAATCAGCCCTTTCCACCTCAACTAGATGACCTTTAGTTAATATGCCAATATTATTAAAAACATTTCCTAATATCCTAGCAACTGTGGTCTTACCTGTTCCAGGATTACCATTAAAAATCATGTGGAAAGTCGCAGGAGATACTTTCAAGTTAAGTTCCGTACGCCGAGTTTGAATTAAGGAAAAAGCGGTTACTTCCGCCAAGGTCTTTTTCACTTCTTTTAAGCCAATTAAGTTTTCTAATTCCTTAAAGGCATCACATCGAGGGAAAGAATTCTGCATATTATAGGAATTAGTAAAATTGTTTTTATTATTCTTAATATCATTATATTTCATGGAAATTTCCATTAACATCACCACTTCCCAAATATCTAAATTATTATATGAAAAATAGACAAAAGTGGTGATAAAATTAATAATTTTTGTTTTTCTACTAACACATCAATAATTTTAAAAAGCAATGGAGTTTGTCCCCATTGCTTTTTAAAAACCTTTATACAGTATCTAGTAGCCAATTTATTTAAAACTTATATAATCTTAAACCTATTAATCTGTTTATCTAAAGTAGCCGCTAATTCATTCAAAAGTTCTGTGTTTTTTGTCACTTCTTCAACTGCAAGTGTTTGTTGCTCCATGGAAGCAGCAACTTCTTCAGAAGATGCTGCCGTTTCCTGCGATACTGATGAAATGTTGGCGATGGAAACTAAAATTTTATCCTTATCCTCGTTCATAATATCTATATAATCATTAATACTAGAAATTTCCGAAGTAATGTTTTCTATAGCTTCATAAATTGTTGCAAATGTAGAATTAACGCTATTAACGGCTTCGGTTTGTGCTTGTGATAATATTTTAACTTCATCCATAATAGATACAGTATTACTACTTCCCCGCTGTAAGTCCGCTACAATTTCATTTATATTATGAGCAGCTTCCTCAGAGCCCTCCGCAAGTTTCCTTATTTCTTCTGCAACTACTGCAAATCCTTTACCAGCTTCTCCAGCTCTAGCAGCCTCAATGGAAGCATTCAAAGCTAATAAATTAGTCTGCTTAGCAATATTAGAAATAGTTTCTAGAATCGCTACAATATTATTTGATTTGGCACTTAAATCATCGATAGCATTCTCTACCCTAGTCATAGAGCTATTATTTAATTCTGTTTTATCAACTAGCACCTTGACCGCTGTTATACCTGTTTCATTAGCTATGTTTGCTTCATTTGCACTTTCAAACATATTGTTGCTGTTATCCTTTAATATTTTAAACTTTTCGTCTAAGGAGTTAACAATAACTGCAGCCTTTTCCGCATCTACAGCTTGTTCACTTGCACCCCTAGCAATTTCTTCTACAACCCTGGCAATATCGTTAGAATTAGCTGCAGTCTCCTGTGAAGTGGCTGCTAAATTAGCTGAAACGGAAGAAACTTCATTACTTACATTCACCGTATTAGATAATAAGGCCTTAGTTCCTTGAATTAAAGTATTAAAACTTTTTGATAGAGCACCTAATTCATCCTCCGTTCTTATTTCAGAAA
>JAAYRQ010000097.1 GCA_012518685.1 Syntrophomonadaceae bacterium
AATATAATTACTAATTTTTTGCCCACAATCTTCTGGTTCATCATTAATACAATGTTTGGTATTGCTTACTAAGCCTAGTTTTTGTAGTACGGCATTTAAAGTCGCCACAAATAAAGCATTATTACCTATCTTGTCTAAGGGTAAACTTAATAAATCTTTAATCTTACCACTATAGGTAATAGGATCACTAGTAAAGGCCTGTCCTAAGCCTCCCTCTATTTCCACCTGTAGTAATACTTCCTTTCCCCTTAAAAGAGGATAATCCTTTCTCGTCGGGTTACCAATAGCTTCTTCATTTTTTAAAGCCCTACTTGTAACAGTGATATTAAGATTATTAAAATCTTCGTTTTCAGCTAGAATATTTTCTAAGGCAGTTTTCGCATTAATGAAAGACATTACTCTTCTCCTTCCGATAGCAAAGTTAAAAATTCTATAATTTACTAGGTAGTTTATTGCAAGTTAAAATAGCTAATAATAAAATTGAGCAAAAGTTCAATCTCCGTAAAGCCGAAAATCGGTAAATCTAATTCCATAGGAATATCTGTAACTAAGGCTATGGTATTAGGGGCTAAAATAGGGGTAGGATTAATTTCCGCTCTAACAACTTCTATTTTAGGCAAATCCTCCTCTTTAAAACCTTCTACCAATATTAAATCTAAATCATTATTGAGCGATTCATATAATTCAGTTAAGGTTTTTTCCGCAGCTTGCCTTCGGTAATTAATCGTAATCTTAGGTGAAGATACATAAACTTGGCTAGCACCAGCTAAAAACAGTTTCTCCGAATCCTTGGCTAAGGGAATCTTTAAGTCAGCATGGGCATGTTTTATTACTCCGACCTTATAGCCATTTTCAGATAATAAATTAATTAAGTTAGTCAGCAAAGTAGTTTTACCAGCATTGTGCCGGCCTATAAATGATAAAGCATTAAGCAATTTTATCCTCCCTAATATCTTATATGACCTTTACAGCACTACTTTTAAAAATAGCATATATCTCTTGCCCTATTTCTAATTGCATACCCTTATAAGATTTATAAGTAATTATAGCACTAAGAGGAAGACCTATATCAATTATTATTTTAACTAAGCTACTATTTTCCACAACATCTTTAACTATACCTTTTAATACATTCCTAGCACTACTTTGCACCAGTCCCTTAGCTAAAATAATGTCTTCAGGATCAATAGCTACTCTAGCTTCGCCCTCTACATCTGTAACTAGACTAATATTAATATCACCTATTTTTATTAATTTTTCCCCATCACTGTTAATTATTATCCCTTTAAAATTATTTTCATAAGCCTTTGATTTAGCAATATATTCTTCTATATCGGAATCCTGAATACGCAGATTACGACCAATTCGGTAGGCTACTAAATCGCCTCTTTTTACCATTTCATATACTGTATATTTTGATACTTTAAGTATTTGGGCGACTTCCTCAGGTGTATATGATACATTTTGTTCCACTAACCTCACCTCAACAAATAAAAATATAATATTTCTACCATTATAATTTTTGATCTTATTTAGCTAATAAAATTCAAAAAATCAACAACTATTAACTACCGCAATATTAATTATTATACCATAATAGTATAAGTTTATTTTTTATAATGCTATATTTTTACAAAATGTATTTTATAAAAAAGAACAGACAAATTAGAAAAATACTAATATGTCTGTTCTGTACCTAGTAAAATGTTATTTTATAATTTGCGTTTTATACTAACTTTGCATCATAATCTGCTTTAAAGTGTTCTAGTGTAGTTAAAAATGGAGCTGGTGCGGCTTGACCTAGTCCACATAAACAAGCTCTGGACATAACTTTGCCTAGTTTTTCCGATAGTGCTATATCGTCAGCAGTTCCATTCCCACCATTAACTTTCTGTAGTATTTCATGCATTCTCTTAGTACCTTCTCTACATGGGGTACATTTTCCGCAGGATTCATGTTCAAAGAACTTGGTTATTCTTTCAATGACATCGATTAAATCAGTATCTTCGTCCATTACGAATACAGCCCCAGAACCTAGAGTCGCACCGATTTTCGCCATTGAATCGAAGTCAACTGGAGTATCTAATAAGGATTCAGGAATGAACCCTCCAGAAGTACCACCAATTTGCACAGCTTTGAACTTCTTGCCGCCTACAATACCGCCACCCATTCCGAAGACAACATCACGAATGGTAGCATCAGTTGGTAGTTCAAAAAAGGTTTTATTAACCACATCACCTGACAAGGTAAAGACCTTAGTACCAGGATAATTCGCGGCTCCAATAGATTTATACCAATCTGCACCTTTTTCAATAATTACTGGTACATTAGCTAAGGTTTCAACATTATTTACTACAGTAGGCTTACCCCACAAGCCTGCCACACCTGGGTAAGGTGGCTTAAATCTAGGTTCTCCACGATGTCCTTCAATCGATTCGATTAGGGCAGTTTCTTCACCACATACATAAGCCCCAGCACCTAACCTAATTTCAATATCAAATCCACCTAATACACCTTTAGCTTTAGCTTGATCTATAGCCTTTTGTACTATTTCAGCTACATAGGGATATTCACCACGCATATATATAAAGCCTTTAGTAGCTCCGATAGCATAACCACAAATAGCCATACCTTCTAAAAGTGATTGGGGATCATTTTCCATTATGATACGATCTTTATAGGTTCCAGGCTCACCTTCGTCAGCGTTGCAGACTACATACTTTTGGTCAGCTTCTGTAGAGTAGCTAAACCCCCACTTAGTCCCCGCATTAAACCCAGCACCTCCGCGTCCTCTTAGACCAGAGTTTTTAACTTCATCTATAACTTCTTTTTGCCCCATACTGCGAGCTTTTTCTAAAGCTTTATATCCACCAGCATTAATATAATCGTCAATACTAAGTGGATCAATTTTACCATAATTACGCAGTACTATGCGTTTTTCTTCAGCCATTATGCACCCTCCCTTCCTTTTTTATTTATATTCGGCCAATATCGCTGGAATTTTTTCTGGGGTAAGGTCACCATAAGGTTTTCTGTTAATAGTAATAACAGGGGTAGATTGACATTGACCTACACACTCTGCAAATTCTAAGGCAAACTTACCATCAGCCGTTGATTCACCCATCTTAATTCCTAGCTCTTTTTCAAGTGCCTCTATGACTTCATCCGCACCAGCTATATGACAAGGAGCACTTTCACAAATCCTTATAACATTTTTACCCCGCTCCCCAATTTTTAAATAGGAATAAAAGGAAGCAACTCCGTATGCTTCAGCTTTAGATACTTTAAAAGCTTTGGCAGCAACCGCTATAGCATCCTCGGGAATATAACTGTATTCCTTTTGAATAGCATTATATGCTTCAATAATCCCGCCTGGTATATGCTGATATTCTTTAATAATATCTTTGAAATCCGCCATTATTATTCCACCTCCCAATTTTAAAATATTGTAATTACTCCAGTTGTTTTCGGCTATCATTAAAACTTTATAAAATCGTATAAAGTATTAAGAAGTAAAATTGTTACCTCCTGCCCTTCCTCGACGGGAGGATAGTTTGCTGGTAAATCAATAAAAGCATTACACTCTATTAAGGAGCGTAGCATACTAGGCTTTTGCCCAGGTTGTACTGTAACTTTAAAGCCTTCACCATCATAACTAGCATAACCCCTGACTAACCTTCTTGAGCCAGTTTTTTTAGGAAAACCATTAGTACATATAGCCTTAATCCGTGGCAAATATGGATTTAGACCTTGCATCTCCCTTATAGCAGTTCCTACAAATAAATAGTAACCAACTGCACAAGAAGTAGGATTGCCCGATAAAGCGAATATCATACAAGAGTTTAACCTTCCAGCACCAGTATGACTTCCTGGTTGGATTGGTACCCCCCAGTAAAGTAGCTTAGTGCCTATATCTTCCATTAAGGAGCGTGCTTCATTATCATATTCCGAGTAAGTACCACCTGTAATAATAATAATATCAACTTGCTCACTTAACTCTAGCAAGGATTGCTTTATATCTTGTTTCTGCCCTTCAGCAATATTGATGATGGTCGTAATGCCCCCATCTTGCTTAACTAAAGCAGATAATAAAGGTCCGTTACTATCTCTAATTTTCCCAGGTAGGGGTGTGCCATTATAAGGCACTACATTTCCACTCAAAGAAAATATTCCTACTTTGGGTCTGGAAAAAACCTGGACTTCGGTTATGCCGAAGGCTGCTAATAGGCTAAGCTCACCTGGACCTAATATGTGTCCTTCCTTAATTAAAAGATCATCATTTCGGTAATCTTCACCAGCTTCTTTAATATTGTTGCCTATTTTTATGGACATAGTAGGAATTACTATGCCATTTTGAATTTCGGTATTTTCATGCGGTATTACTGTTACAGCCCCCTCAGGCAAATCGCCACCTGTACCTACCCCTAAAGCTTCTCCCGCTTGTAAAGGAGAGTTGAAAACCTCACCTAGACCGATACTTCCTATAAGTGTATAAGAATTAGAAGTATCATCTTTGGAATTAGCTAAAGCATAGCCATCCACCGCCGATTGACGGTTACTAGGCAAATTAGTTGGAGCATATACATTTGCCGCACTTACCCGACCTAAGGCTTCTAGAATAGTAATATTCTCTATAGAAAGGCGAGGAGTATTATTAATTATCTGTAACCAGGTTTTTTCAATATCTTTATCAATTAACATTTATACCCTCCATTCTTTTAATAAGTAGCCTTACCATAAGGACACACAGGAAAATGACATACTTTGCAGTCTTCACATAAGCCACCATGCCCCATAGCTACTATATCCGAATACTTTATTCTATCATTAGCAAATAGACGGGGAAGTAATATGTCCAAAGTCGTTTTACGACTAAATAAAGCCCCACCAGGTACACCACATATAGGAATACCATTTTTATAAGCTAGCATAAACTGTGACCCTGGTAAAATCGGTGCTCCGTAGAATACCACTTCAGCACCAGTATCCCTTATCCCTTGGGGAGTAACATCATCTGCATCTACCGACATACCACCAGTGACAAATACTATTTCGGCACCTTTTTCAAGAAAATTATCTATTTCTTTAGTAATAGATTTATGTTCATCAGATACTAAAGTTTGGCCTAATAATTCTCCCTTAAAAGGGGCTATTTTTTGTAATATAACATCTAGAAAACCATCTTTTATTCGCCCACTAAACACTTCTGATCCTGTAGTTACTACTGCAACTTTTAAGGGCAAAATTGGTTTTAAAGTTAGCATAGGTAAAGCCTCAGCAGTAAGCTGTCCAATTTTGTCGATAAGCTCGCGAGGTACTGCAATGGGTACTACTCTCGTTCCTGCTACCGTTTGTCCTTTTTGCACATTTCTATTATTGTGCAAGGTAGCCAAAACAATATCTCTTTCATAATTGAGTTTATCAAGCAATTCCACATTAACCTTAAGTAAGCCTTCGTGATCTGCAATAATATTAACTCGACCAGTACTTGGTTCCGTAATACTAAGACCTTCTCCAGCAACTATTTGGGCTACTGTGACCGCTGCATCATCCTCATGAACAAGGTTATCATCAGGTTCAAAAACATAAATATACTGCTTACCCATATCTTTTAATATAGGAATATCTTCAGCGGTTATAATTTGACCCCTACGGTATGCCCGATACTTTTCAGCTTTCGGTACAATTTTCGTTATATCGTAACCAAGTTCTAAACCTACTGCCTCATCGACTCGTACCTTACGCATTTATTTGCCTCCTACAGTTTTGAAATTTTAACTGCAGCTACCTTGTATTCACCAGTTCCTGTAATAGGATCTAAGTGATGACTAGTAATATCGTTAGTTGGAGTATCAGGATAATGGAATGACATCCAAATTACACCAGGTAATACCCTGTCTGTAACTTGTATTTCCGTTTCGACTTCTCCCCTTCTGGAGGTAACTTTAATCCTGCTACCTGTTTGAAGACCTATCTTCTCTGCATCCACTGGATTAACTTCAGCTATTTCTTTATTCCATACTTCCATTATGCCAGGTGAATACATAGTAGTAACATTATAATGTTGTAGTATTCTACCAGTACACAATAAGTAAGGATAATCTTCATCTGGCATTTCTCCAGGTGGTATATGGTCTGAAGGTTGGAATAAACCTAAACCACGAGTAAATTTGCCTGCATGTAAAAATGGTGTTCCAGGATGGTCAAGAGTAGGACAAGGCCACTGCAATCCTTTTTCATCTATTCTAGCATAATTAATACCTGCCAAGGAAGGTGATAGGGAAGCCATCTCATCCCAGATTTCTTTCGGACTATCATAGTCCATAGGATACCCCATAAGTCCAGATATATCACAAATAATTTTCCAATCGGCTTTGCCAGCTAGGGGTTTAATAGCTTCACGCACTCTTTGCACACGGCGTTCTGTATTAGTAAAGGTTCCATCTTTTTCGGCAAAACTTGATCCAGGTAAAATAACATCTGCAAATACTGCAGTTTCGGTTAAGAAGAGCTCTTGCACTACTAAAAATTCTAAGTTTTCTAGACCTGCTTTAATGTGATTAGCATTTGGATCACTTAATACTGGGTTTTCACCTAAAATATACATAGCTTTTAATTTACCCTCTACTGCTGCATCAAACATTTCTGGTATTTTTAAACCTAGATTTCCTGGTAATGGTCTTCCCCAAGCATCTTCATGTTTTGCTCTTGCTTCGTCGGAAGTAACAGCTTGGTAACCAGAATAAACATTAGGTAGGGCTCCCATATCGCAAGCACCTTGAACATTATTTTGTCCGCGTATTGGACATACACCAGTGCCAGGACGACCCAAATGTCCAGTAAGCATGGCTAAATTAGCCAAACTCATTACATTTCTAGTTCCACAAATATGCTCAGTAATACCTAAGGTATAGAAAATCATAGCCTTATCAGTAGTAGCATATAATCTAGCTACTGCGTATAAATCATCTACTGGAACTCCAGTCATTTCAGATACTTTTTCAGGTGGATAATTTTCTACGATGGCTTTTAATTCTTCAAAATTCTCAGTCCGTTCTTCTACAAACTTCTTATCTTCTAAGCCTTCTTTTAGAATAATATGCATAAGTCCATTAATAAGAGGAATATCGGTTCCATGGTTTTGGCGTATCCAGTGATCCGCTTCATCAACTAAGTCAATATGACGAGGGTCACATACTACAAGCTTCGCACCATTTCTGGCTGCTTGCCTCATTTTATAACCAATTACTGGATGAGCTTCGGTTGGGTTTGAGCCGATTAATAACATTAATTCAGCTTCATTAGTAATATCACTTATAGGGTTAGTCATTGCACCACTGCCAAATGTAGTAGCCAGACCGGCTACGGTTGGAGCGTGTCAAGTACGGGCACAATGGTCAACATTATTAGTACCCATTACCGCCCTGGTAAACTTTTGCATTAGATAGTTTTCTTCGTTAGTACAACGAGCAGAGCTTAAAGAAGCAAAAGCTTCACTACCGTGCTTATCTTTAATTGCTCCTAGTTTAGAAGCTATTAAATCATAGGCTTCTTCCCAAGAAGCAGGCTCGAATTTACCGTTTTTCTTAATCAAAGGAGTTTTTAGTCTTTCTTCACTATAAATATAATCCCAGCCAAATCTTCCCTTAACACATAGGCTGCGTCCGTTAACTGGACTATCTGGATTGGAAAGTACCCCTACTACTTTTTCATCTTTTACAGCTAAATCAAAGTTGCATCCTGTTCCACAGAAAGGACAAGTGGTTCTTACTCTTTCCACTTCGTAGCGGCGAGCAAGACCTACTAATGGTTTTTCCATTAGGGCACCAGTCGGACATACTGCCACACATTGTCCACAGAATACGCAGTCAGAATCAATATAATCTACATCCCCTGCGGTTGTAGCTTTACGGTCATAGCCACGATACAAATAGGATAGGTTGTCAGCACCAGTCATTTCTTCACAAGCTCTTACACAAGCACCGCAAAGAATACATTTGTTCAAGTCCCGAAGAATAAAAGGATTACTTTCATCTAGTGGATAATTATGTCTTTCCCCGTCAAATGAAGTATCCTTTACCCCGTAACGATGAGCATATTCAGAAAGTTTGCAATCCCCCATCTTGTCGCAAGTCAAACAATCCATAGGATGGTCAGCAATCATTAAATCTAAAATCATTTTTCTAGCTTCAATAACTGCAGCTGACTCTGTTTGAACTACCATACCTTCTGTTACTGGAGTTACGCAAGAAGCAGGCAAAAGTGCATTTCCTTCTACTTCTACTACACATAAGCGACATGCTCCCATGTTAGTTAATTCGGGATCATGGCACAATCTAGGAATATCTATTCCTGCATTATCAGCAGCTTCCAAAATTGTGCTACCAGCTGGGGCTTCAACCTCCCTTCCGTCAATGATAAGCTTGATTAAATTCACTCCCATCACTCCTTCTTAAATTCTTAAATTCCCTAAATCAAAAAACTACAAAATAGTAGTTATTTAAACATAAACAAAATCTACTATAACCTTTCTTAATTAGCCAATAAATAAAACTAATGGCTATAAAGACAAAAATATCAATAAATATATAAAATAAAAGAATTTTATATATTTATTACAAACTTACTGCATATCTCCTTATAAAAAGATAATTTAAGTCACTTAGATTGTGACATTTGACACAAACATATTAAAACCTGCTATTTCTCTATTAAAATATCTTGTATAACCATAACTAATAGCCGCGATTAACTGATGTTATTCCCAGCTATAGTTTTTAGCTTTATGAAATTAAATAATAATAGTTTAATGGACTTTTTTGCTATGTGACACATTTTCTTTTAACCAAAGCTCCGCAGCAAAATTTAGAGGAAGGGTTCTGATGTCTTCCCAAGTATAATCATCTACTACTAAATGTCTGGCATCAATTTCCTTGAAAAATTGTCCACATTCTTTACAGGCAACTACTTCAATTCCTGGATATATTTCATTATTTAAGTACATTAATTTTTTGGTATCAGAATTATCACAGTATATACAGCTGTTTCTTCGATAATTTCTTTCGTTATTACATACCAAACAATGAATTACTCTGTTGCCATTAGGTGGCTTAAGTGCGGTTATCGCAGGAATCTCCCCACATACAGGACAATTTATTTCTCGGTAATCATTAACAAGAGCTTTTCTGATATTATTACTATCTTCATTGTTAACTTTTTCATTAACAAGTTGGGCCAAACCAGATATGGTCATTTGAAGATGCATTAGTAATTCTTGATCTATCTCCGTATTTGCTAAGTTTTCATTGATTACAGCAACTCCCCAAATCTTGATAAGTTCAGCATCGGAAATTTTGATATTAGTGTGAAGATTTAACTTCTGCCATAAGTTTAGAACTGTATCAAGCGGAAAATTTCGGACTAATAAATAGGGTGGTTTATCAGAGAGCTCTACCTTTTCCGTGAAACTTGCCCCATTTAATTCCTGCCATTCATTTACTAACTTTTTTAAACTTTTATATTTTTGATAAGCCTCTTCAATTAAGTTGTCTTCAGCAGTAATCTGCAGGTTCTTTTCTAAATCCATTTATAAACCTCCCTAAGAATAGGACAGTATAAAACTGTCCTATTCAAATTGGTTAGCTTTTTACTTCGTTACTCTTTACTTCGTTATACCATCTTTGATAATGTTCATAAGCAAATTTGTCTGGTACTTCACCATTGAACATTCCCATTAAGGCTTGGTTAGAGTCAGGATGTAATACCCCTAAGTAGAAGTGAGCTATTAACAAGGCTGACAACAATAAGGCAAAACCAGAATGAATTGGATAAGCCCATTGTACCATCCACTGTGGAAATGTTGGAGCGAACCACATAATAAATCCGCTAATAACAATGAATAACATACCTGTAATAGTAATCATAGAGTTGATTTTTTCCCCACCGTTGAATTTACCTTGAGGTGGATAAGGTTTGTGCCCACCAAAGAATTCGATAGGGAAGTTCTTAGCATGAGCAAAATCATCCTTAGTAAAGGCAAAAGATTCCTTAAACCAACTTCTAACTTGTCTGCCACCTTCTCCTATAGCAAAGCCTAAGACCATTGATAAGCAAAATGCTACCGCTGCTACCTTATGAATAACCCGAGTAGTTTGAATACCACCGAAAATATTCATCGCAGGTTGGAAAAAGGATGATAGTACACCTAGCCCAGTAAATAACAGTAGTAAAAAGGT
>JAAYRQ010000098.1 GCA_012518685.1 Syntrophomonadaceae bacterium
AAGGAATGCTTCAAGTTGTTCTTCTACTAGTTTTACTGCGAATGGAAGTGTTAAAACTAATAATAAAATTACTACCAATCCTGCTACTGTAAAATCCATTTCAATCTCTCCTCATAATTCTAATCTAGCATATTTCCTATTAAAAATTTACGGCAAACTAAGACAAAAAGCAAGTCATTCCCTGATTATTTTTTATTTTCAAAATAAATAAGGTGAGCTAAGGCACCTTATTTAAAATATATTTGCTATTCTATTAATATAATTTACCAAAAGAAGAATTATTAATTTTATATAGCTTTGAAAAGATTAATCATTTCAATAGCACTGATAGCCGCATCTACCCCCTTATTGCCCGCCTTAGTCCCAGCCCTTTCAATAGCTTGTTCAATAGTATCGGTGGTTACTACCCCATAAATTACAGGCTTACCTGCATTAAGTCCCACCTGTGCTACACCCTTAGTTACCTCTGCAGAAACATATTCAAAATGCGGAGTTGCCCCTCTAATTACGGCCCCTAAGCATATAATGGCATCATAATCTTTGCCAGCCATTTTTTGAGCAACTAAAGGAATTTCAAAAGCCCCAGGCACCCAAGCAATATCTATATTTTCATCACTAACCCCATGTCTATATAGGGCATCTAAACAACCAGATAACAATTTACTAGTAATAAATTCGTTAAACCGACTAATTACAATACCAATTTTCTGCTCTTCTCCTAATAATTTACCTTCAATAATTCTTGCCACTTACTACTACCTCCTCAAAATTATAAATTAGCTAATAAATGTCCCATTTTATCCTTTTTAGTTTTTAAATATCTTTCATTTTCCTTTTTACAAGTAATTTCAATAGGCACTCTTTCCACAACTTCTAACTTATATCCTTCCAAACCCTTGATTTTCTTAGGATTGTTAGTCATTAATCTCATCTTTTTAATACCTAGGTCAACTAGGATTTGAGCACCAATACCATAATCTCTTAAATCTTCAGGAAAGCCTAACTCGATATTAGCCTCCACAGTATCCCTGCCTAAATCTTGCAACTTATAAGCTCTAATCTTATTTACTAGCCCTATTCCTCGCCCTTCTTGACGCATATAGAGTAAGACCCCTTTACCAGCGGCTTCTATATTTTCCAGTGCCTTGGCTAACTGATCCCCACAATCACAACGGTTAGAACCTAAGACATCACCTGTCAAACATTCTGAATGAACTCTAACTAATATAGGCTCATCCTCATCCCATTCCCCTTTAACTAAGGCAAGGTGACCTTGTCCATCTAATAAGGATTCATAGGCTACAGCCGTAAAATCACCGTATTTTGTAGGCAATTTAGTATCATCTACCCTTTTTACTAGCTTTTCAGTCTTTCTTCTATATTCAATTAAGTCAGCAATTGAAATAACTTTTATATTATGCTTAGTTGCAAATTCCAATAATTGTGGCAATCTAGCCATAGTACCATCATCATTCATAATTTCACAAATAACTGCCGCAGGATATAGTCCAGCTAATCTGGCCAAATCAATAGAGCCTTCTGTATGTCCAGTTCTTCTCAAGACTCCACCTTCCTTGTAGCGTAAAGGGAATATATGCCCAGGTCTTCTAAAATCGTCAGATTTACTATTAGGGTCAATTAAAGCCCTAACAGTATCAGCCCTTTCATGGGCAGAAATCCCTGTAGAAGTAGTTTTATAATCAACAGACACTGTAAAGGCAGTACCTAGATTATCGGTATTATCCACTACCATAGCTTGGATTTCTAATTCGTCTAGCCTTTCTCCCGTCATAGGGGCACATATTAGCCCCCTAGCATGAGTAGCCATAAAGTTGATAATTTCTGGGGTTGCCATTTCAGCGGCTACAATAATATCCCCTTCATTTTCCCTATCCTCATCATCAACTACAATGACCATTTTGCCAGCCTGAATGTCTAATATTGCTTCATCAATAGTATTCAACATAATAAGCCCTCCCTATAAAAATCCGTTTTCTGCTAAAAAATTATAATTAATAGCTGATTTATCATGATTATCACTAGTATCAAACTTTAATAACCTTTCCACATATCTACCTATAATATCGCTTTCTATATTGACCCTATCACCTGGTTCCTTTTGTCCCAAAGTAGTATTCTTAGCGGTATGAGGAATTAATGATACTGTAAAACTGTCATTAATAAGCTCTACGATAGTTAAGCTAATACCATCTATAGCTATTGAGCCCTTAGGCACAATATATTTCAGGATACTATTAGGAGCATTAATTTTGTAAATTATGGCTATATCCAAGGTCTCCTTTTTTAAAATAGTACCTATAGCATCGACATGTCCCTGGACCAAATGTCCCCCTAACCTAGCCCCTAGACTTAAGGCCCGTTCCAGATTTACCAAACTATTAGCCTTTAATTCTTTTAGATTAGTTTTAGCTACTGTTTCGGGCATAACATCAGCTACAAAATGATTAGGACTGTATTCTACTACGGTTAAACAGACCCCATTAACCGCAATACTATCGCCCATTTTTACATCTTCAATCACCTTAGTAGCACCAATGTTTATTTTAATTGAATTGGCACTTTTGCTGATACTTCTTACTATCCCTAGTTCTTCAACTATCCCCGTAAACATAGTTATCACCACCCTGTATATAAAGTAATTAAAACATCATCAGCTATCGTTTCTACTTCCACATCATTAAATGTATGGGCATCCTGCATTAATTTAACCCCTTGCCCAGTTATCGGCGAAGGAGCAATTCCCCCTACTATTTTAGGAGCTACAAAAGCCGAAATTTTATCAACTAAGCGATTTTCTATAAAACTGGCATTAACATTGGCACCACCCTCAACCAAAACACTAGTAATATTTAATTCTCCTAATCTTTCTAATACTTCCTTTAAATCCAGCTGCTTAAGCCCACCGCTAACCCCTATAATCTTCAGACCTTTTTCCCTAAGTACATTAGCCTTGTTTTTATCATAATTCTTAGCAGTAAAAATTATAGTTTCCTGTTCTAGGCTAGTATTTACAATATTACTATTAAGCGGCATGGCTAATTTGTCATCTAGTATTATCCTTATAGGATTCTTTTTATCTAATATATCCAAACGGGTATTTAAAGTAGGGTTATCAGCTAATACAGTCCCAATACCTACTAAAATTGCATCATAACTATTACGCCAATAATGGACCAGTTTTCTAGAATCCTCACTACTAATCCATTGGGAATCACCTGTGGAAGTCGCTATTTTGCCATCTAAGGTCATAGCATATTTCATCAAAACAAAAGGCATTTTAGTAGTTATATATTTACAGAAAACCTCATTGAGTTTTAAGGCCGCTTTTTCGAGAACCCCTACTTTAGTAGTAATACCAGCAGCATTTAATTTTCTAATACCTTCTCCCATAATTTGCGGATTAGGGTCTAAAGTAGCTATAATTACTTCTGATATACCTGCACTAATAATGGCATCCACACAAGGTGGAGTTCGTCCCTGGTGACTACAGGGTTCTAAGGTGACATAC
>JAAYRQ010000099.1 GCA_012518685.1 Syntrophomonadaceae bacterium
AAGTTAAGAAGAACCAAATTCAAATGCAAACTATGATACAAGAAGCCGTGAAAGTAGCTTTTGAAAATGTAGAAATGCCTAATTTTGATTACATGGATATGTCGAAAAAGTTAGATGAATTGTCTAAAAAAGTAGAAAACCTATAATATTTTGTGATAGTTACGCAGTTACCATGTAATTAGATGTTAACTGCGTTTTTTAATTTTAGATTGTTTGGGAAAGGGGTAGCTTTTTATGTCGCTTGAATCTAAAAATGATAAAAAAAAGGAAGCAACAGACGAAATAATAATGCCCGATTTTACTGAAATATGGAAAGAGATGTATTTTAAGAATGAAGCTGCTATAGCAGAGGCTTTTAAGGATTTTATAAGTACTCAGAATTTTGTGGGGTTTTTAAACAAGACTTTAGACCAGCATTTATCCTATGAAAAGGTAATTCGTCAAAGTATTGATAAATATATGGAGATGACACCTGTTCCTTCTAAGAAGGATATCTCCAGGGTGGCGGAATTAGTTATTTCCCTAGAGGAAAAAATTGATGTCTTAGAATATCAATTTAGCAATACGATGGATAGCATTACTAACAGCTTAATTAAAATGGTTGACTATCAAGCAGGGGTTAAGGATGAGATAGCAAGCCTGCGTGATGATTTAACCAAGCTAGAAAAAAAAGTTGACAATCTTAGTAAGAAAATTACCGCACTTGATAAGGAAAAGGCTGCAGCTAAGAAAAAGACTAGCAAAGATGCTAAAACTACTAAAACTACAAAAGCAACAAAAGATGGAGACAAAAAAGAATCTTAATCATAATGGGGACTTATTTATGATTTAAAGGGGATGGGTTAATGATTGAACATATTTATAGCGAGTTAAAGGTAGGAGATACTGGTTATGTAGAAAAGACTTTAACCGAAACGGATTTATATATTTTTGCTGGGGTTACTGGTGATTATAGTTGGTTACATGTTAATGAAGTAAGAGCCCAAAAAAGTAGATTTAAGGGGCGGATTATTCATGGCATGTTATTAGCAGGCTTGATTTCTAATGTAGTTGGTAACCAAATGCCAGGTGCAGGTACTATTTATGGTTCCCAAGAACTTAAGTTTTTAAGACCTTGTTTTATTAATGATACAGTTAGGGCACAGACGGAAGTAATAGAGCTTATGCCTCAAGGGCGGGTAAGACTTAGGACTACCTGTCATAATCAACATGGGGAATTATTAGTGGATGGAGAAGCTATTGTTATACCACCTAGAGAACATGTACTTGAAAAGGGTTTAGTAGTATAAGTTGTAGGAGGATAAGATATGGAAAAAATTAATATTATGACTGGCTCTGCTGAAGAAGTGGGAGCTAAGCTGCAAGAAAATTATGAAAGAATGTTAGATAGTAGCCGTAAGTGGGCGGAAATTCTTGCCTTTGAACCTGTTCCGCAAACAGGTTTAACCCCTAAAGATGTAGTATGGAGGAAGAATAAAGCCAGGCTTTATCGCTATTATAGTAATGGTGGTATTAAGCATAAAACCCCACTACTATTAATATATGCTTTAATTAATAAGCCTTATATATTAGATCTTATTCCTGGTATGAGTTTAGTAGAACACCTAGTTAAAGAGGGTTTTGATGTATATATGCTGGACTGGGGTGACTGGGAATGGGAGGATCGTAACATTTGCTTTGGAGATTTGGTTGACGATTATATAGCTAGGGCAGTACGCAAAGTATGTCAATTTTCGGATTCTGATGAAATTAGCTTATTAGGTTATTGTATGGGTGGTACTATTGCGACCATGTATGCTTCGCTTTATCCTAACCCTAAAATTAAAAATATGATTTATTTGGCAGCCCCAGTTGATTTTGAAAATGCTGGTTTATCTAGTATTTGGTTGGAAGCACCTGATTTTAACCCTGATCGGGTGGCTGATACTTTTGAACTGGTGCCTAAGGATTTTATTGATGTAGGGGTTAAAATGTTAAGACCAGTTAATAATTTTTGGGGTACCTATACTAGATTATGGAGAACTATTGATGAAGGTACACCAGTGAGGGCTTGGAGAGCCTTAGATAAATGGGTTAATGATAATTCTAATTTCCCTGGCAAAGCCTATCGCCAATGGATTAAGGAGATGTATCAGGACAACAAGCTAGTCGATAAGAAGTTTTTTATTAAGGGTAGGGCAGTTGATATAGCCAATATAGAGGCTAATCTTCTGGTTATGGCAGGTGATAAAGACCACTTAGTATTGCCAGAACAAGCCCGGGCATTAGTTGACCTAGTTTCTTCTGACGATGTTACTTATAAGGAGTTTCCCGTAGGACATGGTGGTCTAGTTTTTGGTAGCTATGCTAAAAGGGAATCATATCCAGTAATATCTAGCTGGTTAGCCGAGCGTTCTTAATTGGTAAGTTGATGATGTACCCACCGAGCGACGCGTTTATCATAAAGTAATTCCATATGGTTAAGGGGCATGATAGTTTTTTCTTTTAATTGTGCCCCTTTTTTGCACATGCTGGCAGTATTTAAAACACTATCAACTAGGACTATTCCATCACTAGGATTGCTACTAGGTGCAGGAAAGACACTTAGTATGCTATTATCACCTGCTAATACCGAACAAGTAATGTCTGGATGTAGGCTATTATTTTCTAATTTTTCTACGAGATGGCCGCCATCTGCAATAGCCTTCTTAATACCCCTTGAAGAACTAATAAAACCTGTACCGCCATAATAAGTAGTCCACCAATCTTGTTGGCTAATATCTAGGGGGTATTCTTCATCCCAAGCATAGAGGATTTGGCTTTGACCAGGAAAGGTGCCATCACTATATATGGCCCTTTCTGATATATCTATAAAATTATTAAAACACTTTACCTTATCCCAGGCTATCACTCCATTACCACCTGACAAGTATATTAGGTAACTTATACTAGGGTAGCGAAAAGAATAATCAGTACCTAAATTAGGGGTGCCTAACATTATATAATGGTTTACATCATCCCTATAAGATGTAGGGGCAAGGTTAGACATATATAAGCGGGCGGCAAAGCCTCCTTTACTATGGGCGATTATATTTACCTTTTCTGAATTAGTTAAATTTTTCACCTTAGTTATTGTATCAGCTAATACTTCGGCTTGATGGTAGTTATCCCCATGTGAATGGGCAAAAGTTATGCTAAATACTCGATAACCTAAGGCTACTAGTTGTTGCATTAATCCCTTATATCCCATATTATATAAATTAGTGAAAGAAGTAGCATCTAATCCTGCCCCATGTACTAATATAATCGGAGTTTTAATCGTATTACTATCCCAACCTTTGGAAAAATGCAATAGATAATGAGCAGGAGGCGGAGTTTTAGTGCCAAAAGCTGATATCAAGTCAGGATCTAACTGTTCATTTACTTCACAAAATGAATGGGTAAGATGACTTAGGGAATCTACTTTATATAAGATAGTTTTATCCCAAAATCTAATACTGTTATCTCCGTAGATTCGCAAAAAGTAATGCCAGTTTTTTGGTAGAAAATCATTCATTGCCAAAACTCCTTTTATTTAAATGCTAATTTTTTTTAATTGCATTTAAATAAATATTAGCAAATAATAGCTATAAAAGGTAGTAATCTTAAAAGAACAATTTTATTAGGGAGGGGTTATTTTTGAATTTAAAGCATTTAGATTTTAATAATAATCTTAATAATTTTACTGATTATTATAATATTAGGGGAAGGTATATAGATATTTTGAGAAAACTTAGGAATCCTTATGCCTATTGGTCAACCCCCAATTTTATAATCTATGAACATCAAACTTTAAGACTTAGGCATTTTCCTAATACGGAGATGACTGCTAAAAGACCAGTTTTAATTTTACCTCCTCAGGCTGGGCATCATGCTAATATTGCGGATTATTCGGCAGACCAAAGTCTAGTTAGGGTTTTTCATAGGTATGGTTTTGATGTCTATGTAACTGAATGGCTTTCGGCTACTAGAGAATATAAGGATTTAGGTATAGCCGATTATATTCGCCTGACTAATGAAGCGATTGAAGAAATACGCAAAAGGACAGGCTTGTTTAAAATACATCTGGTCGGGGAATGTCAAGGGGGCTGGCAAGCGGCCGTATATACTTCCCTATATCCTGAAAAGATTGCTAGTTTAGTAGTAGCAGCCGCCCCTATTGATGTAGAGGCTTCTCATTCCCCTATGAATGAATATGCCGACTTGCCTATGTCCTTTTTTCACTATTTAGTATCCATTGGGGGCGGCATTATGAAGGGGCGTTATATTTTAACGGGCTTTAAGAATATGCAGCCTGAGGAACATTATGTTAATAAATATAATCGTTTATGGAAGATGCTAGAGGAAGGTGATGAAGACGCTATTGATAGGTTTGTAAGGTTTGAAAATTGGTATGAATATACTCAGGATTTGCCTGGTAGGTTTTATTTAGAAATTGTTAAATATATTTTCAAGCAGAATGCCCTAGCCAAACCTAATTATATTAGATTAGATGGTCGCCCTGTGAACTTAGCTAACATAGATTGTCCTGTAGTCATAATGGCTGGAAAGAAGGATCATATTACACCTCAAGAGCAAGCCTTTTCACTGAAAAACTATATTAGTACCCCTAAGCATGATGTTATTGAAATTCTTACTGAAGGGGGACATATTGGTACATTAATGGGCAACGAAGCCTTAAGAACTAATTGGACTAAAGTTAATGAAATGTTACAGTTAGTCATTTAACTAAAATAATACAAGGAAAATTTGATTATGGATATACGGGGTGTTCTGCTTGTATAAGCTAAGTAGATTTGAAAAAATTGATGATAAGTATAATTATGAACAAATTGAAAACTGGGCGGAGAACTTCTTTTTTAATCTGCTTAATATGTTTAATGCTTTTTTTGTGCATATTGAACTGGCAGAAGTAGTTTTGCGTATGGAAGCTATCCCATTTACCGAATTGGTTGTCGAACAGTTAGAAAATGAGAATGAGGAAGTTATAAAGATAGCAAGTAATAAAGTGGAGGAATTGGCTACCCTAGAAATTGACTTTATGAAATCATATCTTGATTAGGACTATTATCATATGATTTAAGTAGCATCTTTTGGGAATTTTATCATAAACTAAATATTAAATAATAAAAGGACTTGCTTCCTAGTAATAGGGTGATAAAATGATAAAGGGTTCTTTTTTAATCTAGGGAGGTAGTCTAATGTTAGAAAAGTGTAGCACTTGTAGCCAATCGTTTCCAGAAGAAACTTTAAAAAGGATGGTGCAAATAGTAGGAAGAAAGGCTTATTTGAATTATATATGTCCTTCTTGCCAATCTATTGTTTTGCATAATCCTAGTTATTATTATTTGATTGAACCAAAAACGGAAAACCCAAATGTCGAGAAAAGATAATATAATATTTTGTTAATAATACTATTAAAACGGTTTGCTAATTTGCCTAACCGTTTTTTATTTGGTATTGGGCTTATTTTTGGTAAAATAATAAGAAATGGCTTAGAAGATAAAATATAAAACATTAAATAAATATATTTTCAAAATATAGGAAGGTGGAAGAACATGCAAGTTAGCAAGGTTATTATTATGGGGGCAGCAGGTCGAGATTTTCACAATTTTAATACTTATTTTAGGGATAATCCCTTATATAATGTAGTAGCTTTTACTGCTAGCCAAATACCCGATATAGAGGGTCGGATATATCCTGCAGTATTGGCTGGGTCTAATTATCCTGAGGGTATTCCGATTTATAGTGAAAATGAATTACCTGAGTTAATAAATAAGTACCAGATTGATCAGGTGGTTTTTGCTTATAGTGATGTTTCTCATGCTGATGTAATGCATAAGGCTTCTTTGGTATCAGCCTGTGGGGCTGATTTTCGCCTTTTGGGACCTAAGCATACTATGGTTAAGTCATCCTTACCAGTGGTAGCGGTTACTGCGGTCAGAACCGGTAGTGGGAAAAGTCAGACTACTAGGTATGTAGCGGATTTGCTGACTAAGAAGGGTAAAAAAGTTGCGGTTATAAGACACCCTATGCCTTATGGTAATTTAGAAGAACAAATAGCTATGAGGTTTGCAAGTTATGAGGATTTGGATAAATTCAAGTGCACTATCGAGGAAAGGGAGGAGTTTGAACCCCATATTGACCATAATATAGTGGTCTATGCTGGAATTGACTATGAATTAATATTACGCCAAGCAGAGGCAGAGGCTGATGTAATAATATGGGATGGGGGTAATAATGATATACCTTTTTATGTTACGGATTTGCACCTTGTAGTAGTTGACCCTCATCGGGCTGGGCACGAAACTAGTTTTCATCCAGGGGAAACCAATTTACGGATGGCTGATGTAGCCATTATCAATAAAATAGATTCGGCTAATCCTAAAGATGTAGAAACAGTTAAACAAGCTATTCTAGATAATAATCCTCGGGCTACTATAATTATGGCTAATTCACCTATAAGTGTAGATGATCCAGGAGCGATTAAGGGTAAAGAGGTATTAGTCGTAGAAGATGGCCCCACCTTAACCCATGGGGGCATGGCTTATGGAGCAGGAGTTATTGTGGCTAATAATTTGGGTGCGAAAGAACTTATTGATCCTAGACCTTATGCAGTGGGTAGTATTAAGGAAACTTTTGCTAAATATATGCATATGTCTAATCTGCTTCCTGCTATGGGTTATGGTGCAAGCCAAATCACAGAATTAGAGAAGACCATTAATGATTCTCCAGCTGAGTTAGTGATAATAGGTACTCCTATTGATTTACGCCGTATTATGAATATTGAAAAGCCTGCGGTTAGAGTAAGCTATGACTTAGAAGAGATAGGGGAGAAACATTTAGATAAACTTTTAGAAGGTATTTTATAAGATATAAATAATTTTAATTTTAATGACTATAGAATTACTATAATACTATAGTCATTTTTTTCCTTAACAAATCCTTAACAATTTCTTAACATTTAGCTAGCATTAGCCAAATGGTTCTGGTATAATGTATACAACAAAGGTAATTTTTATGGAACGGACGGAATTCATAAAAGCTCAACTAAGGCTACGGTATTATGATGTAACGATGTTATGGGGGAATGTTATAGAACGGATATTAACCTAGTAGGTTATTTAAGAAAGGGGCGGTGTTCATGACTACTATGATGACTTACAAGGAGCAGCGTCAATTAGAAAGGCAAAAAGCCATTGCCAAGTCGTATTGCAAGGTGTGTAAACAACAGATCGGGGAAAAACCTTATATTTTGTTTGAGGAAAGGTATTTTCACTTATATTGTTTGAGGAAAGAAAGATAATATTATGAAAGATACTTACCTTAACCGTAGGCCTTAGTTAAGCTAATTAATGTAACAATTTTTATAATAATATATCATAACCGCACAAAGTAATTTGTGCGGTTATGCTTTTTATATATTTATTTTATAATTTCTGGTTACAATTAATCACGGGCTTCTCTAGCTAGCTGTGAAGCTTTATAGCCTTTGTCCATAGCAATATTCAAGTTATTTAAAGTTTCAGTAGGATTATGGAAACCATAACCATTGGTTACTATGATAAAGTCTAAATACCATTGGGCTTCACGATGTAATTTTCTAGCTTCAGCAAGTTTTGTTTCATTTACATTTGCAGCCTGGGCGGCCTTTTCTATTTCATAAATAGCATTTACTACCGCTGCAGCCGCTAAGTCTTGGCTTTGCTTAGTTTGGCTTTGAATAGTATTTACCCTGTCTAATAGCCAATCCGAATTATTCCTATGACAATTCATACAGCTTTGTTCGATATTGTTAAGTGGACTTTGCCACTTGTGAGAACTAACCTTTTTATTACCTACTACCGTATAAGGCATATGGCAATCTGCACAGGATAAGCCTGCTGATTGGTGGGTACTTTCTAAAAAGGTTTCATATTCTGCATGGCGGGGTTTTACTAAACCTGCTCCTGAGTTAGGATGTACCCACTCACTATAGCCGAGTTCATCATAATATTCTAATATGTTATCAGCTTTTACACCCTTATCCCAAGGGAAAGTAATCCTTTTGGTTTCGGGGTAGAAATAGTAAGTAACATGGCACTGGGCACATACTAGGCTACGCATTTCTTGTTGGCTTAATTTATCCAAATCTCGACCTTGTCTTTCTAAGGCTTCTTTTAAGGCAGGTCTGGATATTTTTAGATCCATTGTTTTAGGATCGTGGCAGTCTAAACAACCGATGGGTTCAGTAAATTCGTCTTTTATATCATCAAAAGACATCAGATAATAGTCATCACCGTATTTTTCCATCATTGCTGGAACTTGAGTTGACTTACAAGTAAAGCAGGAAGCTCCTGCTTTTTTACGGGCAGGATCAATTTTAAGTATGTCTTCAATAGTATAAAGATGGCTTCTAGGTTCATTGTATTCTGCCGCAAAACCAAAGCCAGCATAAATATCTTTTAAGTAAGGTTTGTGCTCAAAATGGGAAGGTTGCTCAATATTGTCGGCATTAGTCATATAACTATCCCAATGGGCGGGATAAAACTGGGCAAAGGCTGCCGAGTTAGCTTCATTAGCATCTAATTCACCGATAGGACCTTCCAAATCAATATTATTGTTATGGTTAAATAATAGAAGTACAACTACTAATAATACAATGAGAACTGGTATAGCAATTAGAGCAATTCGTTTCACTCTGATGGATGACAATTATATCAGCTCCTTTAAATTATATTTTGGGGTGGGCTAGGCTTTGATGGCATTGAAAACAATAATTACCCCCATTTTCGCTAGTATCACCGACATCACCTAAAAAATCAGCATGACATCTAAGGCAGTTATCTTGAATTACTTTTTTACTTAATTTCATAGTAGTAATCACAGCTGGTGTAGTATTAGTAACTACCCGATAAACATCCCTAGTACCAGTATAAGCTGAAAACATACTGCCAGTAATTAAGGCATGGGGAGAATGACAATCTCCGCAATTAGTTACATGCAGGTGCGAGGAATGCAGATAAGTATCAACCTGTTCATCCATCGCGTGGCATTGTCCGCAAAATTCAGCTTCAGCTAATCCTAAAGCAGGAATTTTAATCATTAACATCATGCCAAATCCTAAAATCCCTAAGCCTGCTAGAATGGCTACCCATTTGAGCTTATTGTTCATCAGTATTAGATCAGCTCCTTTCTAGTAGGTAAACTATCTGCTTATTCGACTAAAAATACTAAAAAGAACTATACTTCTATAGTTCGGTTTTTCTATAATAATTCCTGCAAAATATTTAAGAAGTGCCAATATTTTCACACGGCTGGAAAGGGATTTAAGTAGGATAAAAATAAGCTAACTAGGTATAAATGCTAGAAAATAATAAGGGAAAGGGGTTAGCCTTTCCCTATAAGAAATTATTTGGGTTCATAAAAACATCTTTTGGGAGAATGGATTACTTCTTCAGTTCTTAATTTTTTTATTATTTTATCTATTTCTTTTTTGTCTAGTCCAGTTATTTCAGCTATTTCTCCCGCTTTAAGAGGTTTTCCTGCCTCATTTAATGCTTTGATTACTTGTGCTTCACTCATCAATTCTACATCCCTTCTATAATTTAATAAAAAGAGGATGTTAATATAATTACATCCTCTAGGCTTATATTTTAATATAAAATTAGGAATTATTCCATTTTTTCTCCATTATTAATGTCGATTTGTCCTTCAAAAACATAAGCATTGTTTAGTAATAATACACTAGTAAAGAAGTTTAGGGGTACATAAGTGGTATCATTTACTAAAGCTGGGGCAGTATCCAAAGTTATAGAGGTATCAGCATTGCTATAATTAGGAGTATCTATTTTCAAACTAATCTTATCTCCCAAGGCAATGCTGTAAGTTTCATTATTCCAAGTAACTTGGTAATTTAAGGCTTCAGCTATAACCCTAAGTGGCACCATTACAGCACCCTCATCATTAGTATAAGCCTTAGGTTCAGTAATTACCATGTCACCTTCAACTACTATATTCATTTTACTTACATTAGGCTGATAATTTTCATCATATAAGTCATCATCACTAGAAAGAAGCCCTTCTAAAACTACTACTTTTTTCGGGTTAGTTTGGGCTGGGATACTTTTAGTAGAAACATCGTAAATAACTAATAGCTTTTGCTTGCCTAATTCACCTTTATAAGGGTTGCCATTAGGTAAAAGAAGAAGGGTATCAGCAGAAATATTTAATTTTAACATCTTATCTTGGCTAAGTAAATCTTGATTGAAAAAGTCTGTCTTAATAATACGAGAATCATCTATTAGTGCTATTACATCCGGATTTATTTGTGGAGGGTAGATTAGTATCATTGGACGACTAGCATCATAAAAATAAATAATTTGAGCACCTTTGGTCAGTTCCACATCATCAACTATATAAGTATGGTCGTTTACTATTAAATTAACAGGACCGCCCTTTTCATCTATTAGAGAAATGAATTTAGCCTTTTTATCTGCTGGATAATCCCTAACTTCTTCAACTACTCCACTAGCCAGCAAAAAGGCAGATTTTGCTTCCTCAACGGGCATAATTTTACGCTTATCATCGGTAGTGGCAGCTGGTTTTGCATAGACTGGTGCTATAAAAGGCAAGGCTAAAAAGCCCACCGCAACTATACTAGCTATAATTTTTTTAAATTTCATGTTAGAATCTCTCCTTAAATTATTATTTGTGGCTTAGCTGCCTATAAATACGCTGGATTAAAATTAAAACTTACAGTGGGACAAGGGGACAGGAGTTTTGTCCCACTGTCCCTATCCCTACTAACCAAAAAGACCCCCTACAAAGCCTTTAGTTTTCTCAGAAGTTGGTGTGGAAAAAAGCTTATTAGTAGGAGCTTTTTCAATTACTTCACCATCTAATATAAATACGGTTTCATCTGCTATACGGCGGGCTTGGAATAAGTTATGAGTCACAATTATGATACATAATTTACTAGCTAAATCTACTAACAATTCTTCAATTATCCCTGTAGAAGCTGGGTCTAAACTTGAACATGGTTCATCTAATAATAAAACTTGTGGATTTATAGCTAAGGTGCGAGCTATAGCAAGTCGTTGTTTTTGTCCGCCAGATAGTTCAGAAGCTGGTTTATTAAGGCGATCTTTTACTTCATCCCACAAGGCTACTTTTTGCAGAGATTCTTTAAGGATCATATTTAAATTTTCGCGTTTTTTTATTCCATAGTATTTGGGAGCAAAAAGCACATTTTCCTTAATGCTAAAAGGTAGTGCTACGGGGGTTTGATAAACTAAGCCTACTTTTTGTCTTATCAGTGAAACATCTTTTACCTCAAATATTGATTCTCCTAAAACTTTAATATCCCCATAACTTTTATAATGAGGTTCCATTTGGGCAGTTAGATTAATACTTCTAAGTAAAGTTGTTTTTCCACAACCAGATGGACCTATAATAGCAGTAATAGCATTTGAGGGAAAAGTTAAATTTACATTTTTTAAGACTTTATTATTCCCATAAGAAGTATTAAAATTTATTAATTCAACAGCATTCATTTAACACGAATCCTTTCTTGTAGCCTTTGTAACCATAAAGCCAAAAAATTAATAATTAAAAGTAAGCTTACTAATACTAATGCCGTAGCATAAGCTTGGTTTAACGAAATATGTTCATTAAATAATATATAAAGGTGGTAAGGTAGAGCCATAACAGGCTCTAATAATACCCCTGAAGAACTAGCCATAATAGCTGCCGCAGTTACCATTATTGGAGCAGTAGCTCCAGCTGCATAACCTAAAGCTAAAAGTATTCCTGCTATAATTCCTGGCATAGCATTAGGTATTATTATGCGAAATAAAGTATAAGATTTAGAAATACCTAATGATAAAGTTACTAAGCGATAATTGTCATCTACTGCAAGCAAAGCTTCTCGACTATAAATGACTAATACGGGGAAAATCATTAAAGCTAAAGCAACACTTCCTGCAAGTAAAGATATGCCCCAGCCCAAA
>JAAYRQ010000100.1 GCA_012518685.1 Syntrophomonadaceae bacterium
ATAATCTAAAAGAAAACAATAAAGATGTGTTCCTTTTAAATGCTAAGGAACCGCTCAATTATGATGTAATAAAATATTTAGATTACGGTATCCAACAGGGGATAAATGAAAAACACTTAACCTCCAAAAGAAATCCTTGGTATTCTATAGAAAAACGCTCACCTGCCCCTATCTGGTTTTCTGTTTTCAATAGGACAGGGATAAAAATCATTTTTAATGAAACCAACACCTCTCACCTAACTACCTTTCACGGTATTTATCCCCTATATACTTGTGATATTGCATTATTGTCAGCTTATTTTTTAACAAACATGTCCAAACAAATATTAGAAGATAACCAGCGTGAATATGGCAATGGTTTAAAAAAATTCGAGCCTAATGATATTAATAATGGTTTAGTAATAGATTTTGATTTAATAGATTACAAGACACAAAAAAGTATTATTTATTTATTCCATAATTATCGTCAATCTGTCATTGCTGATAAGCCAGATAAGTACATAATAAATGAAATAGAAGATATCTTTTCTGGTATATTCAGCCTGTAATTAAGACTGGCTTACTTGAATTTCTTCTCCCATTCTGTACTGCTTTCCTTTATTAAAACAAAATTAACCTGCATGGTACTAAGTAGGTTGCTTCCCTCATCATAGCAATCTACTTGCCAAGCTGAGACATTTCTACCCTTAGATAAGATTTTAGCAAGAGCCTTTACTTCACCGCTTTTAGCTGTTCTTAAAAAGCTAATCGATAAGTTAGTCGTGGCTGCAGGTACAAAATCGTAAGCATATATCATCCCTGCCATAGCTATACTATCTGCTAAGGCTACTAAGGCTCCCCCATGTATAGTCCCATTAGGATTTAGATGGTGTGGCATAATCTCCATAGTTCCTTCAGCTTTACCCTTTTCCACATAAGTATATTTAATTCCATTAAACTCCTGATAATAGCCTGCAGTTACCTTGTTAAACTGTTCAATCATATTTAACCCCTCCCTAATATAATAATTTACCACAATAAACTGTAATAGTAATAAGTTTTCGTGACATATATATACTAAATACAAAGATATTTTATAGGGGGTCAAACAAAATGGCGAATGTAAAACATGTATTTCCAGGTGGCAATACTTGTTATGGATTTTATTCATTTTATGATTATATAACAGATTCATCGGTAAAAAGAAAATATATTTTAAAAGGTGGTCCTGGGGTGGGTAAGTCTGTTTTTATGACTAAAATGGGGGAGGAATTTTTCCAGCGGGGCTATAATGTTGAATATCATTGGTGTTCTTCAGACCCTAATTCTGTCGATGGCTTAGTCATAGGCAATAATGAAGTATGCTTTCTGGATGGGACTTCTCCTCATGTTGTTGAAGCTAAGTATCCGGGTGCAGTTGATGAAATCATAGATTTGGGTAGATTTTGGGAGCGTCCTTTAATAGCAGAAAATAAGGATAATATTATTAAGCTAACTGAGTTAATTTCGCTGAATTTTGCCCGAGCTTATCTGCGATTAAAGGAATCTAATCTCGCTTATACGGAGTTAAAGTCATACTATGAAGAAGTAGTTGATATAGAAGCTGTTAAGCGAAATATTGTAGCCTTAGCTGATGATTTTATAAGCAGTAGTAGCGAAGGTAAAACTAGACATTTATTCCCTGGGGCAATTACCCCAGCAGGCTTAGTAACTAGGATAGGAAGTGTAATAGGTAAGAATACCACTTTATTCGCCGTTAAAGGTAGCCCTGGCACTGGGATTAAGGATTTATTTACTCATGTCGCCCAATTAATTAATATTAATAGTATCTCCGCACAAATATATCATAATCCTTTTAACCCAGAGGAAATTGATATTATATACATTCCTGCCAAACAAGTGGCCTTAGTTGATTATGCTAACTTTTTCTTCACTTATAGTAGCGAGATTTCTAGTAGCAAGTATAAAAGGCAGTTGGATTTTGACAAGTTTTTAGCAGAAGATAAATTAAGCCTCAATGCTAAAAATATTAATGCAGCCCAAAATCGCATAGAAGAGGGGCTAAAAGATGCAGTAACCTTTATAAGTAAGGCTAAAAATTTGCATGATGAATTAGAAGGCTATTATATCCCCGCTATGAATTTTGATGCTGTAGAATTATATCGTCAAGAAATAGTCGCTGAAGTAGCTAGCTTACTATAAGTAGATTTATGACAATATAGTAGCCTTAATATATTCCCCTGCTTTTCCTACATTAGAGGGAATATCTAATATTAGAGGGGCTACTATTTTTATCTTATTATCAACTTTATAATCTATTTCTTTTTTTCTTAAGATAAGAGCTGCTAATTGTTGCTGGTCTTCTATTAATAAACCCCGAGTAAAATACCTCACCTGCTTAATATTTTTCGCATCTTTATATAAGGGGATATTAAACCAACTATTAAGGGGGGCTTTCATCCCTTGTAGTCTTCTAATTACAGGATGTATTAATATGTTAAATAAGATATAGCCAGCCTGCGGATTACCTGACACATTAAATATCAGTTTGTTTTCTAGGTTAGCCACTACTGTCTTATTACCTGGTCGTAAGTCTAAGCCATCTACCATTATTTTAGCCCCTAACTGTCTTAAAGCGGCAGGAATTAAGTCATAATCTCCTTCAGAATTACCCCCTGTAATGATTAAAATATCGCTAACTTGCAATCCTTTACTTATTTCCGCCTTTATTAAATCCATATTGTCGGCTAACTGGCCTTCACCCTTAATCACATTACAGCCAGCTAATTTTAAAAGACTAAGAAATAGGCTTTGATTGCTATTATATATTTCTCCATATTCTAGGCTGCTACCAGGTAAAACTAGTTCACTACCCGAATTCACCACATAAACGGTAGGTCTTTCATATACTAAGACCTTATTTCGACCAGTTTTGCCTAGCTGTTCAATCAACATGGGATTATATACTTGTCCTTTAGTAATTAAGTTTTGCCCTTTTTTAACCAGACTCCCTGTAAGTTCAAGGTTAGCCTTAGGTTGAGGTAGTTTCGTTATCGTGATGTCGGTTAAGCCTTCCTCAACTTCTTCTTGTTTGATTACTAAGTCTGTATTAAGCGGTAATGGGGCTCCTGTCATTATTTTTATCGTGTTTCCAGCCTCTAGGACATAATTACCCTTATCCCCAGCCGCTATTAAAGTAGTCTTTTTTAAGCTAAATGGCAGCTCCTTAGTTAGATCGGACTTACTTAGGGCATAACCATCCACCCTAGAACGGGGAAACTCTGGCACATTTATAGCTGCTGTAAGATCTGTAGCTGCCACCCTATTAACAGCTTCGTTTATAGATATAAGTTTTTCTGGCAAGTCAGTATCAAATGAAGTTAATAGGGCTAGGGCATCTTCCAAGCTCAAAATACTATCTACCTTCTCTCTAACTAGCTTTTCCATTTTATAAGCTGGTTACTAATCTTGCCCCTATTTGTTGGGCTTTGCTTATTACTTCTTCTTCATTAAATGTCTTGATAATACGATTTTCCATGATGACTTTACCATCTATAATGACCGTTTCTACATCACTAGCTTGAGCCGCATAGACTATATTAGCTAGCACATCATAATTAGGGGTCATATTAGCAGTTTGTAAATCTAGTATAATCAAGTCTGCCTTTAGCCCCGCTTTGATTTGTCCTATTTGATCGCCCACTCTTAAAGCCTGTGCTCCATTATAAGTGGCTATTTCTAGGGCATTATAGGCAGGTATTACTGTAGGATCTAGGGTATTAACCTTCTGTAATAAGGCACAGGTTCGCATTTCTTGTAACATATCTAAGTTATTATTGCTAGAGGCCCCATCAGTACCAAGACTTACAGGGATACCAGCCTTAAGCATCTTATCTACTGGTGCTATGCCACTAGCTAACTTCATATTGCTTTCGGGATTATGAGCTACCCCTACTTGATTATCTGCTAGGATTTTAATATCCTCATCTGTTAAATGGACACAATGGGCAGCTATAACATGATGTGAAAACAAGCCTAAGTCAGCTAATAACTGTACAGGGGTTTTGCCATAGTCTTTTTTAATATCCTGAAACTCTGTCAAAGTTTCACTTACATGTATATGAATAGAAGTGTTAAGCTCCTTAGCCAATGCAATGACCTTAGTTAAATAGTCAGGAGGGCAGGTGTATGGTGCATGAGGTCCTAACATAAAAGTAATTCGTCCCTCAGCCTTTCCTTGCCATTTATTATGTAAGTCAATACTATCTGTAATCGCTTGTGCATGTTCAGGACCTAGCCCGACCATGCCCCTAGCCAAAAATCCCCTTATCCCCGTAGTTTCAACCGCATTCGCTACTTCGTCCATATAAAAATACATATCAGTAAAAGAGGTAGTGCCCGACTTAATCATTTCCGTAATGGCTAACATAGTTCCCCAGTAAACATCTTCGGGGCTTAACTTAGCTTCTAGGGGCCATATTTTTTTTTCTAACCATTCCATTAAGGGTAAATCATCTGCATAGCCCCTTAAAAGGGTCATGGCCGCATGGGTGTGGGTGTTAATAAGACCTGGCAGGACTACTTTGTTAGTGCCATCTATAATTTTGCCATAGTCGCCAGCAGGTGCAGCCCCTTCGCCTACTTCCTTAATTAGATTATCCTCAATAATTATATAACCTTTTTCTATCTTTGCTTCATTCCCCATAGGTAAAATGGTAATATTGTCTAATAATAAGTTCATTTGCTTCCCTCCTATTTTTAAAAATCACTCCTAATTAGTGGCAAACTTTTTCTATTTCTTTTCCTGCCCATAGGATTTAAACTTTTCATTAAGTAAGCTAGTATCTTCCGCTGATAAAGGGTTAATACTTCCTATTTTAAGAGCATTAATGGCTATCATGGCCGTTTTTTCAGCAATAAGACAGACCTTTAAAGCCTTGCTAAGACTTTCTTCCACCGCTACTAAGCCATGGTTGGCAAGCAAGATGGCTTTTTCGCCATTTGATAAACAAGTTATGGCTTCATCAGCTAATTGTTGACTTCCACAAATAGCATAAGCTGCCACCCTAACGGGGTGTCCGATAACTTGGGCAGTTTCTTCTAATATAAGGGGAATTTCCCGATTAGCTACTGCAAAAGCAGTAGCATAAGGGCTGTGTACATGTACGATAGCCTTAACATCTGGTCTGGCTTGATAAATAGCGGTATGCAGGGGAGTTTCTATAGAAGGAATATAATCCCCCTCTATGACTGTGCCCAGACTATTTACTACTACCATGTCCTTTGCACTTAGACTATCATAGGCTAAGCCACTAGGTGTTACTACGCATAAATCATCATCAATACGACTACTTACATTTCCCCAAGTTCCTATTACTAAATTACTCTTATAGATTTCTAGGGCTGTTTTACATACAGCTTCTTTTATGGATTTATAATGCATATTAAATATCCTTTAACTTTAAAATTTTCTCAATAAAAGGTGGTTTCAAGACCCCTTTTTCCGTAATAATTCCCGTAATTAAAGAATTAGGTGTCACATCAAAAGCTGGGTTAAAGACCTTAACATCGGCTACAGTTAGGATAGTATCCATCACCTGTCTTACCTCCTTAGCATCCCTTTGTTCAATGGGTATTTCACTACCATTACTAATGGTAAAATCAATGGTGGAAAGAGGTGCAGCCACATAAAATGGGATTTTATGATAATTAGCTAATACGGCTAGGGCATAAGTACCAATTTTATTAGCTGTATCCCCATTGCTTGCTAGTCTGTCAGCACCTACTACTATTAAATCCACTTCCCCTTTGCTCATTAGATAGGCTGCCATATTATCCGTAATTAAGGAAACAGGAATATTGTCTGCCATTAACTCCCATACCGTAAGGCGAGCCCCCTGTAATACTGGTCTAGTTTCTAGGGCCCATACTTCCTCAATCTTATTCTTTTTAGCTGCAGAGCGAATTATTCCTAAGGCAGTACCATAACCACAGGTAGCTAAATGACCTGCATTACATATCGTCATCACCTTACTAGGCCGACTAATCAAGGCTTGCCCGTATTCACCTATAGCCTCATTAGTAGCTACATCCTCAGCAAACATAACTGCAGCCTCAGTTTTTAAGGCCTTAACCAGTTCAGCAAAACCATCATCATAATAAGCTAAAAAGACCCCTTCCATCCTTTTTAATGCCCAGAAAAGATTAACTGCCGTAGGTCTTGTCGCAGCTAATATTTCCTTAACTTCATAGAAATAAGCCTTTAAGCCCTCTGAGGGACCAGAGTATTTAGAAATAGCTAAAGCTAGACCAAAGGCAGCCGTCACCCCAATCAGGGGGGCTCCTCTCACCTTTAGTTTGCTAATAGCCTCTGCTACTTGCTGGGGTTCACTAAGTTCCAGATAGACGACTTCACTGGGTAGCCTACTTTGATCGAGAACCACTAGCTTATCATCAGCAAAATAAATATTTTTAACCATTATTCATCCCTGTTTCATCTAAAATCTTCCTACAATCACAGCTTTTATCATCATCTAAATACTTAATAGACTCCATAATTAACATTCTTACAGTAGCTATATTAGTTTGCATCATTTCTACCACCTCACTATGTGTCAGTATAGTAGGAGAAATACCTGCAGCATGATTAGTTACAATGGAAATATTACCATAACACATACCTAGTTCCCTAGCTAAGGAGACTTCGGGAACACTAGTCATACCAATAACATCTCCTCCTAGCATTTTGAACATATTAATTTCTGCAGCCGTTTCAAAACGAGGTCCTTCGGTGCAGACATAAACTCCTCCATTATGTACTATACAGTCCTTTTCTAGGGCTACTTTTTCAATGGCCTTTCTTACATCAGGACAATAAGGCACCGTCATATCACAATGGACTACCCCACCCTCATCACCTTCAAAAAAAGTGTGTTTTCTAACCTTGGTAAAATCTAAAAACTGGTCAGCTAATAGGAAATGCCCTGGTTCTAAATCCAGATTAAGCGAACCTACTGCCGCTGTAGCAATAATGTTTTTTACTCCCAATTCTTTTAGGGCTAAAATATTAGCCCGATAATTAATTAAGTGAGGGGGCACACTGTGACTAGCCCCATGTCGGGGAATGAAGGCTATTTCTTCTCCCTCATATTTTCCCAAGGTGACTTTTACTAGACCATACTTATTTTCATTGGTTATTTCCTTAATATCGTCAAGTAGTTCGGGGTCATATACCCCAGTTCCACCTATAATAGCCGTTTTTATCATCTATATTACCTCCTAATATTATGAATAATTACCCAAATAAAGCTTCTGTAAAATCTGTAGGCGAAAAATCTCGTAAATCTTCCATCCCTTCCCCTATACCAATTAATTTTACTGGTATCTCTAATTCTTCGGCTACAGATAATACTATGCCACCTTTGGCCGTACCATCTAATTTGGTTAAAATAATCCCTGAAACCGAGGTCGCTTCCTTAAAAATACGGGCTTGACTTATCGCATTTTGCCCAGTAGTAGCATCTACCACTAATAAGACCTCATGTGGTGCCCCTGGTAATTCCCTTTCGATTATATTTCTTACCTTACCGATTTCCTTCATCAGATTAGTTTTATTTTGCAGCCTGCCAGCCGTATCTATAATTAATACATCAGCCTTACGGGCCTTAGCCGCACTAATAGCATCAAATACTACTGCCCCAGGGTCTGACCCCTCTTGATGCTTGATTAACTCAACCCCTACCCGACTAGCCCAGACTTGCAGTTGGTCAATAGCAGCCGCCCGAAAGGTATCACCAGCAGCTAGGATAACTTTTTTGTTCTCCTCTTTATATCTATGAGCCATTTTTGCAATCGAAGTAGTCTTACCAGCACCATTAACCCCTACCACTAGAATTACCGCAGGACTGTCAGTAATATTTATGCTATTATCGTAATTATTAAAAAGAGCCGCAACTTCTTCCTTAATCAAATCCATAACCTCCGAGGAATCATGGAGCTTTTGTTTTTTGGCTTTTTTCTGGATATTGCTGACCAAATTTAAGGAAGTATTAACACCTACATCCGCATAAATTAAGATTTCCTCTAATTCTTCCCAAAAATCATCATCTAGCTTTCTATTACTTTTAATTAAAGTCACAATTTTATCATTAATATTAGCCCGGGTTTTACTTAAACCCTTTTTAAGTTTTTCAAAAAAGCCCTTTTTAGCAGGCTTTACAGCTTCGTCATCGCTTAAGTCTTCATCTTCTAGCTTAGGGTTTTCATCACTAAGTTCTATTTCAAGAGCTTCCTCCTCATTGTCTGCCCCATTCTCATCTCCAGTTTCTAAAAATTCATCACTAGCCTCTGTGACATTTATGTCCTCTCCATTATCACTTTTTTTCTTACCCTTAAATTTATCGAATAACGCCATTAATTATCCCATCCTTATAATATAATTAACCTGCAACCCCTTCAGCTTCATCCAAGCTTAGGGTTAAAACCGCAGAAATGCCTTTTTCAGGCATGGTAATTCCATATATGTTTTGGGCTGCTGCCA
>JAAYRQ010000101.1 GCA_012518685.1 Syntrophomonadaceae bacterium
CACAACCAGTAAAAAAGAAAATACCTATAATTAAGGTGAATATGATATTTTTCAAAAAAATCAACTCCTAAACTAAGATTTTGCTAAATTATAAGGGTAATTCTAGATCAAATATAATTTCATCTTCTAAATGAATGAATTTAACTACAATGTGATTAGCTAACAATAAAGAAATGGATGTTTCCGTACAGTCTAAGACTTTCTTAATCGTACTTCCTTCTAAATATTTGGCTAACAGGTTATAATCTTCAACTAATAAGTTAGAAATCATATTTTTGCTTTTCATTAACTATCACCTCTAATATTAATATACAAATAATAAAAAATAAAAGTTACAGGTATGCTTTATATTTAGCCATATTTATTGTTAAAATATAATAAAGCGAGAAAGGTAATTTTTTATGCAGATGCGAAATATTAGGTTATGGCTATTTTTTATTATTTTTATATTATTATTAGCCTATATCATAATAAGTAATAGGGCTATATTTTCTAATCCTAATAATATAGGGAAAATATATTTTAATAATTTTTTAGCTGGAGACATTGGCTATGGTATAGAAGGAAAATATGGAAATAATATATCTTGGGAAGACTTAGAAGTAGGCGATATATTACTGGGTGGTTACCCTAATTGTTCTTATGGACGCTTTTCCCATGCGGGTGTATATATGGGTAATAACCTAGTTGTAGAAGGTTTTGGTGACTTAGGCATAACTATTCAACCGATTTATCATTATCTGGAATATAGTGAAATAGCCTTATTAAAAGTTAATACTTCTATGGAGATAAAGGAAAAGGCTGTGGAGTATATGGTGGCACAAGCAGGGGGCTTATTTTATCCAGTGGCTTTCAAGCCTGGGGAGAGGATTTGGAACTGTAGTAAAATTATTTGGTTAGCCTATTATAATTTAGGGATTGACTTAGACTTTACTGATGATATATGGATTGCCCCAGATATCTTCTATGATAGTCCCTATACTACTGTAATTAGGGAGAAGAGTTATGAGAATAGCTAGCCGCATACTAGTTATACATTTTTTTGCTATTTTAGCGGTATGGTTAAGCACTTACATAGTTGGGCTAGATATATTTATGAGCCTGCTTTATATCGTGGTGATAAGTATAGAAATATACAGTCTTAAAAATGAAAACAAAAAGATTAAGTGGTTAAGTGGGATATTATGGTTAGCTATACCCTTGTTACTAAGCATTTTAACCATATTTAAACTATATAGTTTGGGTATCTTCTTATTGGTTTTTTGGTTTACCCCTATAATTCCTCTAATCTCCTTAAAGACATACTTTTTTGCCAATTACCCTTTATATTATTATATTTTAGTTGGTTTACCTTTTATATTAATCCTATATTTTTATCTTTTAGCCAATCTGCTTAAGAAGGATAATTAATTTGTAGTTATTCATTAAAAAAATAATCCACTAGCTTTCTCTAAGATATAGAAAATCAGATCGCCTGACAACTATATTTAGATTTCGCTAGTGGATTTCTGGTAGAAAACAGTAACATCTTGTACAATTATAATTGTGAAGTATGCTTAATGAGATTTATCCTTTTTAGGGTACTTATTAAGCTTGTTGCTGTTTTCTTAATAGTATTATGTATCTAATCTAGGGTTTATATACTGGAAAATGTTAGTTAAGTTATTTTTTAAGGAGGTTTTTAATTTGAAAAAATATGAACTTTTAAATAGTCCGATTACTATTAACGGGGTGGAGTTTCGTAATAGAATTATCATGCCAGCTATGGGGACTGGTATGGCCTCAATTAATGGAGAGGTTACCCCTAACCTCATTAAATATTATGCCGATAGGGCCAGTGGTGGAGCAGGGGGCATAATAGTAGAGATTGCCTGTGTAGATGCACCAGTTGGTAAGGCTAGCCTAACTCAACTAAGGATTGATAAGCCTGAATATATTGCTGGGCTAAAGGAATTAAGTGAAAATATCCAAGCATATGGGGCTAAGGCCATAGTGCAGTTACACCATGCAGGTAGGCAGACTAGCCCAGGGATTACTGGGCAGGCTCCCCTAGCACCATCCCCGATAGCCTGTCGTCTAATGAGGGCTGAGCCTGAAGTATTAGATATAGAAGGCATAAAGAAGGTGAGAAATGACTTTGTAAAAGCGGCTATGTTTGCGAGTAAGGCAGGTTTTGACGGGGTGGAATTACACGCTGCCCATGGTTATTTATTAAGTCAATTCCTATCCCCCTATAGTAATAGGAGGAATGATGACTATGGCGGTTCTACAGAAAACCGTGCTAGACTCATAACAGAGATAATTTCTGATATAAAAGGCCTGCTGCCTGAACTATTATTAGCAGTTAGATTTAATGTGATGGATTTTGTTAAAGATGGGCTAGAAATAGATGAGGGATTAGAGATAGCTAAGTTATTAGAGGCAGCTGGAGCTGATTTGCTAGATGTATCCAGTGGCATATATGAATCTGGGCAAACTTCTATAGAAACCCCTTCTTTTAATCCAGGCTGGCGAATTGATTTGGTAGCACAAGTTAAAGAAGTAGTAGATATACCCACTATTGGGGGAGGCGTAATTAGGGAACCCGAATTAGCCAATGAAGTAATAGCCTTAGGGAAAACTGATCTAGTATGGGTAGGAAGGGCAATGTTAGCTGACCCTCAGTGGGCCTGTAAAACCTTTAATAATAGGGCAGACAGGATTAGACCTTGTATTACCTGTAATACTTGCATTAATCAGATAAATAATGCCCTGCATATAAGGTGTGCGGTTAATCCTAGAGCAGGCAGGGAATATTTATTTGACAGGAATATTAACCTAATCAACTTTAAAGTCTTAATTATAGGTGGGGGTCCTGCAGGTATGGAAGCTGCCTTAAACCTAGATAGGGCTGGGGCCAGGGTTGTTCTGGTAGAAGCCCAAGATAAGCTGGGGGGCCTGCTAGATATTGCAGATAAACCGCCTTTAAAACATGATATTACTAAGATCAAGGATTATCTAATTAATGAAATCTATCATAGTATGGTTGATGTTAGGTTAGGACAATTCGGTGACCTTGCTCTAATAGAAGAAGTAGCCCCAGATGTAGTAGTGTGGGCAACAGGGGCGAGGGATATCCTGCCTGAAATTAAGGGCTTGGAAACCGCTGATGTGATTAGTATAAAAGAAGTGTTAAGTGGTGACCTAAAAGTAGAAAATAAAGAAATTTTGGTCATAGGTGGGGGTAGTACAGGTTGTGAGGTAGCCGAATTCTTACAAAAGAATAATTTAGTGACCATTGCCGAAAAGGAAAAGGCCCTAGCAGTTGATATAGAAACTATGACCCGCTTAGAGCTCTTACAAAGACTAAAAATTAATGGGGTTACCAGACTTTTAGGAGTAGAGGTAGTTGAGATTAATAACAGGCAAGTAATGTTTAATAAATTTCAAGAAAATCAATATACTAACCTAGAATTCGATAAAATCGTTTGTGCGACGGGTTATTACCGTAATGATATAATAGATACTAGTCATTTAGATTTTGTGAAAAGGGTATATGTAATAGGTGATAACCGCAGACCTAAAAATATCATGCAGGCACTTTATGATGGTATGATGGTAGCTTATGATTTAGCTGCATCTTGTTTAAACTAAAGGAGAAGGTATGTTAGAAATAACCTTACCAGGACGGGGGAGAACCCTAATATTAAAACACTTGTTAATAGACCTAAATGGTACCCTAACCAATGCAGGTAAATTGGATGAGCTAGTAAAGAGTCAAATTATTAAGTTGAAAGAAAAACTAGAAATATACCTGCTTACGGCTGATACTTATGGTACTGCAAAACTAATTAGTGAAGAACTAGGCATTAAGTTAATTGAGGTCGATGCTATTAATGGAGGACAGGATAAAAGGTTATTCCTCCATCAGCTTAATGCCCAAGAAGCTGTAGCCATAGGCAATGGCTTCAATGATATAGAAATGTTAGCCGAAGCTAATCTATCCATAGTAATTATGGGGCAGGAGGGCTGTGCCCTTCCTGCTCTGTTGCAGGCAGACATAGCTGTAACTAATATAAAAGATGCCCTAGACTTACTACTTAATCCCGAAAGAATAATAGCAACCTTAAGGGCATAGGGTGAAAGGTCCGAAGAAAGTGAGCTATATTTATATAATGGATATAGATTCAAAACAGGATGGCTAGTATAACTAGCCATCCTGTTTGTCTTTAGGCTACATTGATTTTTAGTAAATTGCTTTGGGAAGTTTTATCTTCCTCAGCTTGAATATCGGGATACTTAACGACATAGTTGTATAAGTCTTCAGTGATATAACCATTATCATACAAGAAATTCAGAGTATTAAGATGTGAAAAATCAATATCTATAGTTTCGCTTTTTTCCCTAAACTTATTGTTGGAGGGCAGACTTTGATTATCTATAGAAATTCTAATATAAGACCAGTTGTTATAATTGAGCTGTAACATTTCCTCATCATCCATGGATAAATAATCAGCCTTTATTGCAGCTAGAAAATCTGTATAATCTTCTGGTGCGATTTTGATTTCTTCTGTTTCCCTTGTAGCTAGAGGATGTTCTGCAGAGTATTTATCATAATAATCGTATTTCTCAGTAGAAATATTATCATTTAGAAGAATACTGACAATATTAGCAGTTTCTATATCCAAAGTATTTGCCTTTTTACTGCGTCTTTCGGCCGAACCCGCTATCGCTACTAGTTGATTATAGATGTCATTATCGCTTCCGCTTAATGCTTCTTTAGGAATTATGACTGGGTAATTATATATATCCACTTGCCCATCTGTTAGCTTATAAACGATGCTAATATTAAAATAGTGATATTGTCTCTCTTGTTTAGCATACCATTTGTTAGTATCTCTAGTCCGATAATTATTTCTTACTTCTTTAATATTATTAGTTAAATAAGTATGCAACTTATAAATGTCGCCTATACTAGCGTCTTCAGTATAAATACCAGGAATGGCAGTCCATAAAAGTTCAGTTTCTTCTTTACTAAGGTTTTCTTGCTTTTTGTAGATATAACTATAAGTACCTGAGGGTTCTTCTATCCTATCTATAGGATTACCATAGCTTAAGGCTAATGAATTAGGGATATTAGGGATGTCATTCATAAATACTCGGCTTTGTTCAGCTTGCAAATGATTAACGGTGTAGCTGCTAAGCCAGTCATTAGAAAAGGCTACAGCTTCTACCTTATTAATATCGGGTGTACGATTAGCATATCCATACCAATCATAATAAATGGAAAAGGATACTACTAGTAAAATAAGGGCATAAACTATAAAGCCCTTGTAAGCGTCTAGGACACGGTATGACTTTCTAAGCAACATTTCTGCTACGAAATAGCCGACTAAGCCCATTAGCAAGACTAAAAAGACGGATAGGGCAAAATTAGTTCCTACATTGAAGATTTCAATTAAGATCATGCCGAAGGCTAAACTACTACAAAAGGCTACCCCATACTTAAAGAGATGGTTTAACTTTCTAATAGCTATAATGTCACCTGCATTCTCCATTTTTCGTTTTTCATATAGCTTTAGACCTAACCAGAAGAGTAGTACTGAGAATAAAAGATAAACAAGCCAAGTTATTAAAGTTGTGTCAACTTCAGCAAATGAAATAGAGCCTACATAGGCTAAAGGTGTTAACTTCATAGTTAGCCAATTATTACCCAGGCCTATATAAAAGTTACTGGAATCAATAAAACCATACAAAAAGGTGGTTAAAAAGTATTTGATTACGCCTTCTAAACTAATAAAGATAAAATTAGCGATAGCGAAAAAGACGATATGGGCTACAATATGGCCAGTCAACATACCTAAGGTGACAGCTAAAGAATATAATAGGACAGATAAGGAGGCAAATATGAATAGCCACTTAGATAAAGCTATAAAATCCAAACAATTAAAACTAAGGCAAATCCCTACGAAGGCTAGGAATAAAACCAATAAGGGTGCTAAGAGCATAAATAAGCCTGATATATAATTACTGAAAAATACGGTCTTACGCTTATAAGGCAAACTATTAAGCATCGCAGTAGCGACAGAATTATGCATATAAGCAAATATAGCTACAGCTAAAACAATGCTAAAAAGGCCTATTACAAAGGCTATAATTGGGGATGTGCTATAGAGATTACTCATAAACTTTTCGCTAGTAATTATAATTACATATCTATAATAATTAATCACTGCAAAGCTTACAATAAAGGCAAAAAACATGTAGGCCGCCAAAAGTGGCCAAAAGCGATGCAGATTTTTATTAAATAAGGCTTTACTAAATAATGGTGCTGGTGATTTCATAATCTAACCCTCCTAACTCGTGAATAAAGATTTCCTCTAAGGATAAGGGAAGTAGATCAATCATTAAGGGTTCCATTTTATTGGCCTCATTAAGAATTGTGTCTTTTTCGCCCCTTACTACTAGCTGGATAACACTACCTGTTTTATGCTCGGCTAGGATTTCTAACCCTGTGAAAGCTGGGGGAGGGTTAGAAAAGGCCATTTGCAACTTAAAAATATTACTCTGCATTTCATCTAAACTGCGTTCTAAGACTATTTCTCCCTTATGCATTATGCCTACATGGTCACATACATCTTCTAATTCCCTTAAGTTATGAGAAGATACAAAAACGGAGCTATTGCGTTCGGCTACATCCTGAAATATTAAACTCCATACTTTTCTACGGGCTACGGGGTCTAAGCCGTCCATAGGCTCATCTAATATTAAGAAATCAGGCATGATGCTTAAGGCCAACATGAAGGCGACATGCTTTTTCATACCCCTAGAAAAACGGCGAATGGGAATACGCTGGTTAAGGGGGAAGAGGGGTACCAGCTTTTCAAAACGCTCCAGATTAAAATCAGGATAGACACTTTGATAGAACTTAATCATATCTTGCATATTAGCTTGGGGAAAAAAGTATATGTCATCAGGTACATAAGCCACCGTCTTTTTAACTTCGGGATTATCAAAAACAGGTCTTCCATTTATCTTTATACTACCTTGGTCAGGCATTAAAATTCCTACTATATGTTTAATAAGGGTGGTCTTACCTGAGCCATTCGGTCCTACGATACCGTAAACTGATGCTTCAGGGACCGTAATATTAACATTTTTTAAAGCCTGGAAATCATCAAATGATTTATATAGGCTTCTAACTTCTATCATTATCTTCATAACCTCCTTAAAAATAATATTATAACTTATCTAAAATACTTATGATGTCGGGCTTAGCAACCCCTAAGTAGATTAATTCCCTCGCTAAATCCTCAATTTCTAAGATTAATTCGTCAATTCGAGCTTGGTTTTCTAAGGGAACCACTGGGGCTACAAAAGTACCCTTCCCTACTACTTGATATACATAACCTTCCGCTTCTAATTCCCGATAAGCCTTTTGAATAGTGTTAGGATTAATGGCTAATTCTTGTGCCATTTCCCGTACGGATGGGATTTTTTCTTCACTGCTTAATACCCCACAGATAATCAGATTTTTAAAACCATCTTTTACTTGCTCAAAAATAGGTTTCGGGTTTTTCAAATCTATACTAATAATATTAATCACCTCCTAGTTCTAAATTCCACCTAAGTGTATGTAGTGTATTACATCACATAATACATCTACAAGAGAATAACTGTCAAGATAAAAATGGAAAAAGTCTAGTAACTTAAATTTTAGGGGGTTTTGTAGATGCAGGGGTGTCGAATAGCACATTTTAGATGGCGAAAGGTCACAGGCCTCAAGAGGGAAAAAGAGAGATAATGTCTAATTAATACAAATAAATATATAAAATAAGGGTAAATGATAAAAGATGGGGGAGGGCATTATTGATGCAGCCGATGGCTTGGTATTTGGGTTTATTTATTTCTGCACCGCAAGTATTAATGATGATTTTGTTAGGTTTCAGTTTATTTAATCTTAAAATTGATTTGCACAAGGCTTTTGCTGTAGCTTTATTAATGGGTGTAATCTGCTATATTATTCGTCTTTTACCTGTTCCATTGCCCATAAACACTATGCTTATTATTGTGTGTGTGGCTATACTAACCTGGTTAATTTGTGGTATAGAATTAATAAATAGCCTGGTGGCTTCTTTATTAGGTTTGACCCTTTACGGGATAACAGAAAATTTAGTATTGCAGACTTTTTTTATTTTGACAAAATGCACAGTTTCAGATGTACTAACTAATTCGTTTTTAAATTTAATATTATTTATTCCAATTCTAATAATTTTATTATGCACTTATCTGTTATGTAATAAATCGGGATTTATAGTCTATGACTTAGAGCCCGAAGATAAATATGACGAATTAAGTGTAGAAAATACAGATAAACTAGTTATCATTACCATCCTACTACAGCCCCTTATCCTACTATTAATTAATAATCAACTGTTAATTTCTGAAAATGTCATACCTTTTAAAAAAATCTTGCCATATATAAATCTAGTAA
>JAAYRQ010000102.1 GCA_012518685.1 Syntrophomonadaceae bacterium
GGACAGATTTGCTCACTTTCTTCTAGTTCATATTCTATTTCTTCCACTGGTAAGTCTTTTAATTTGTCTTCCCTTTGACCAGGATTTCTTTTTTTGCGTTCATAGGTAATAGTCTCGATACCTGGTTCGCTAATTTTAGGATCAGCAGTATCTTCAGCTTCATTAAATAAATCAAGCTGCATAGGATCGGTCTTCTCACTAGAAGAACCAAATCTTCGTTGCTGGCTTAAACGAAACTGTTCTTCATACCATTTTACCTTAGCGTCTAGTTCTGCATTTTGCTGTCTTAAAACTAAAAGCTCATCATTTAATTGTTCAATTATTTGAGCAGCATTATTAATCGTATTCATAGGTATAATTATAGCAGTAATACGGCGATTATGCAAGTATTATTAAGTATTTATAATATATTTTAATATTATGGCTTCTTGTGGTGTTTTGTGTTTTTTAAGTTATCGCTTATTTGAAAATCTATTTATACTAGGCTAATTAGATTATGATTCGTGCCTTTACTTCTTTATGGGCTTTTTGCTGGTTTAGGGGTAATCCGTCTAGTAACCAGCGTAATTCTCTATAGCTCGGGGTATTTCAATCTTAGCTACTCCAATCGTAACTGTTATAGCTGAATTAGGACTAGATTTGGTTTCTTCTATTCCTAATGGCAGCCACTTTTGTGACTCTTTTGATACTAAAGATTCTTCCTATAGTTTTCTACGCTAGCAGTAAAAGCGGCCTTCTTTTATGGAGTTATCCCGGCACCAGTCTCTTATGGTTTTGCCGCTATTTTTTTGTTCTATTATACGCTGTTCCCAGAGGCTGCGTAATTTGCTATTTGTCATTCCTGAACATCTCCTTGTCTTTGGTTCAACTTTATTATCGCATTTGGGATTTAAGGGTTGTAGGTGTGATGTTTTTGACGGTTACAAATGAAAATACACTATCCCTATATAGACGATTATCTAAATCTGTTAGTAAAACATACTCTAATGCCTATGTGTTGCTATATACTACATAATAAGGAAATGAAAAGGGGGTGTCAGCAAATCCCTATATGATGGGGTTAGGAGAGAGTATTAGCATGTCTAGCAAAACAATATTAACGATATTTGTGTTTATTGTTATTCCATGTGTTTCTCTTGATTTTTTTATACATTTCTTTAGCACAATAATCACAATATTTTTTATTATATACCGTTTGTTCTATCAATTTTCCACACTCACTACAAAGAATATATCCTTCTGATAATTTTATATTTACATTGTGTTTTATATTATCTACAATCACATCGCCTGATATATGTTTGATAAGTCAAAGGGTTAGATGTATAATATATTGGATAGTGGAATTGACATTTTAATTGTTTGAGAAAAATACAACTAAATACACTCTAAACGCCGAAATATAGGGACTGGCTGAATATATTTTATTTGACGAATGGCATTCAAGAGGTCGAGGGTTCGAGTCCCTCTAGCTCCACCAATCTTATATTATATATTGTCAATAAGGGTGGTAACGCGGGAATAGTAATCTCGTCCCTAGTAGGGATGAGATTTTTTTATATTTATATATAAGGGGGCTTATTGAGTTTGAATAATAAGTACGATTTTAAAACTATAGAAAGTAAATGGCAAAGATACTGGGCTGAACACGATTTTTATGAAGTTACGGAAGATAATAATAAAGCTAAATATTATAACTTAGAAATGTTTCCTTATCCTTCTGGTAATCTACACATGGGACATGTTCGTAATTATGCCATAGGTGATGTGGTGGCCCGTTTTAAAAGTATGAATGGCTTTAATGTCTTACACCCTATGGGTTGGGATGCTTTTGGGCTACCTGCCGAAAATGCAGCTATACAGCACAGTATTCCTCCAGCTAAGTGGACATCTTCTAATATTGCTGCAATGAGGGAGCAATTAAAAACTTTGGGGCTTAGTTATAATTGGCAAAGGGAATTTTCTACTTCTAGCCCTGATTATTATAAATTTACCCAATGGATGTTTTTAAAGCTATATGAACACAATTTAGCCTATAAAAAGGATGCTGCGGTTAATTGGTGTCCTTCCTGCCATACAGTTTTAGCTAATGAGCAAGTTGTAGAAGGTGCTTGTGAACGCTGTGAAGCACAAGTAGAGAAAAAGCAGCTAGAACAATGGTTTTTTAAGATTACTGATTATGCCCCTAGGTTATTAGATGACCTAGAATTGCTAACTGGTTGGCCAGAAAAAGTAAAAACTATGCAGAAAAACTGGATTGGGCGGAGTGAAGGCTGCCAATTTTCTATGCAGGTATCTAATAGTGATGATAGTATTGAACTTTTTACTACTAGGCCTGATACAGTTTTTGGGGCCACTTATTTAGTCCTAGCTCCTGAACATCCTTTAGTTAAAAGCCTTTGTGCAGGAAAAGCGGAAGAAGCAAATGTCCAAGATTTTATTAAACAAATGGAATTTTTAAGTGATGTCGCCCGTACTTCTACAGAAACAGAGAAAGAAGGCATTTTCACTGGTGCTTATGCCTTAAATCCCTTTACTAATGAGGAAATCCCCATCTGGATAGCAAATTATGTCTTAATGGATTATGGAACTGGTGCTATTATGGCTGTACCTGCCCATGATGAAAGGGATCTGGAATTTGCTCTTAAGTATAATTTGCCTGTAAGAATTGTGATTGAAAATCCTGAAAATCCTAGTATTGAAGTAGTTACCGAAGCCTTTGCTGATGATGGCATAATGGTTAATTCGGCTGGTTTTAATGGTTTATCAGTTGAAGAGGGTAAAAAAGCCATTATTAAATATGTGACAGATAAGAAGATAGGTAAAGCTACTATTAATTATCGTTTAAGGGATTGGCTTATTTCTAGGCAAAGGTATTGGGGTGCACCTATTCCTATTATTTATTGTGATAAGTGTGGTACGGTACCTGTACCTTATGCAGATTTACCAGTAATATTACCCGAAGATGTAGCCTTTAGACCATCTGGGGAATCACCCTTGAAGTATGTTGATAATTTTATTAATACTACTTGCCCCACTTGCGGCGGTATGGCCAAACGCGAAACGGATACTATGGATACCTTTGTCTGTTCTTCTTGGTATTTTACCCGTTTTGCCAGCCCTTTGACTAACGATCTGCCTTTTACTAAAGAGGCGGCTGATTATTGGCTACCTGTTGATCAGTATATAGGCGGGGTTGAACATGCTATTTTGCATTTAATGTATGCCCGCTTTTTTACTAAGTTCTTACACGATATTAATATGTTATCGGCTATTGAACCATTTACTAATCTTTTAACTCAAGGTATGGTTTTAAAAGATGGGGCTAAAATGTCTAAATCCAAAGGCAATGTGGTAAGTCCAGAAGAAATCATTAATAAATACGGGGCAGATACAGCTAGATTGTTTATACTTTTCGCCTCTCCCCCTGTTAGGGATTTGGAATGGAGTGATCAAGGGGTAGAAGGTTCTTATCGTTTCCTTAATCGAGTGTGGCGGTTAGTCAACGATTATGCTGCTAATATTAAAGATGTTAGCAGCCCAGACAAATGGGATAACCTAGATGAAGCTACTAAGAACTTACATTACAAAACGCATTTTACCATTAAGAAAGTAACTGATGACTTAGAGGAGAGATTTAATTTTAATACAGCAGTTAGTGCTATAATGGAGCTATTCAATGCCCTAAATAGTTACAAGGAATATCCTCAGCAAGATTATCGGATAGTAAAAGAAGCTATCGAAAGCCTACTTATTTTACTAACACCATTTTGTCCACACATCTGCGAAGAGCTATGGAGGGTAATAGGTTACAATAGTAGTATAATTACTGCTAGTTGGCCTAAGTACGAAGAGGAAGCTTTAATCCAAGCAGAAGTTGAAATAGTAGTGCAAATTAATGGAAAAGTCAGAGATCGTATAAAAGTGCCTACAAACCTTGTAGAAGACGATTTACGGCAAATAGCTTTGGATAACTCCCGTATAAAGGATTTGACAAAAGATAAAAAAATAGTAAAAATAATAATGATACCCGACAAATTAATAAATATCGTTATTAAATAGGTACCAATAATGTGTTGGTATATTTTACACCCCCGGGGATGGGCCGTCAGCTATAATTATAATATATAATTATGATGTAAAAGAACCATGATCGGTAAGGTTTGCCCACCCCCTCCCCCCAACAACATTATATATTTATATAAAAACACTAGCTTAAAAGCTAGTGTTTTAGATTTTATGGGTATTTAATTAGTCTTTTTCATTTCGATTTTATCAAAAAATTAGAATAAGCCTACGATTTCGCCATTAGGTAGAATATCTATTTTCTGTGCTGCAGGAGTCTTGCCTAAGCCTGGCATAGTCATTATAGTTCCAGTTAAGGCTACTACAAAACCAGCCCCAGCAGATAATCTTACTTCCCTAATATTTACTTCAAAACCAGTTGGCCTGCCTAGTAATTCAGGGTTATCTGATAAAGAATATTGGGTTTTGGCTATACATATTGGTAGCCTACCATAGCCTAATTCTTCAAATTTTGTGAGTAATTTATCAGCATCAGGACTATAACTCACACTATCAGCCCCATATATTTCTTTACAGATAGTTTCTATTTTTTCTTTAAGACTTACATCTAGTTCATAAATGAATCTGAATTCGCCTTCTTTTTCTGTAGCTGCTATAACCTTATTAGCCAACTCCACCCCACCTGCTCCACCTTCGGCCCATACCTTGGATAGAGCCACTTCAGCACCTAGAGCATTACACTTATTAATAATAAATTCTACTTCTTCGGAGGTATCAGTAGGAAACTCATTAAGAGCTACTACTACAGGAATTCCGTACTTGTTAATATTTTCTAATTGTTTTTCTAGGTTAGCTACACCTTTTTCGAGTGCAGCCATGTTTACTTCGGATAATTTGTCTTTGCTGACTCCACCATGGTTTTTAAGTGCCCTTATAGTCGCTACTAGAACTACTGCATCAGGCTTGAATTCCGCATAACGACATACTATATCGAAAAACTTCTCTGCACCTAAGTCCGCACCAAAACCAGCTTCGGTAATCATATAATCAGCTAATTTTAAGCCGATTTGAGTTGCCATTATACTATTAGCACCATGGGCAATATTAGCAAAAGGACCACCATGCACAAAAGCTGGAGTATTTTCTACAGTTTGTACTAGATTAGGTTTAATCGCATCTTTCATGATTAATGCCATAGAACCCGCTGCTTTTAGGTCATCTGCTGTAACAGGTTTACCATCAAAAGTGTAGGCTACTACTATTTTCTTAAATCTTTCCTTTAAGTCCATTAAGTCGCCAGCCAGACATAAGGCGGCCATTATTTCCGAGGCTACACTAATATCGAAACCAGATTCACGAGGCACTCCATTAGGTCTGCCTCCTAGACCTAAGACTATGTTTCTCAAAGCCCGTTCATTTAGGTCCATAACCCTACGGAAAACAATTTGTCTAGGATCAATATTTAAGCTATTGCCTTGGTGAATATGATTATCAAGTAAGGCAGCTAATAAATTATGGGCAGTAGTAACTGCATGAATATCACCTGTAAAATGTAGATTGATATCTTCCATCGGTACTACTTGGGAATATCCTCCGCCAGCAGCCCCACCTTTTACGCCAAAACTAGGACCTAATGAAGGCTCTCTTAAGGCAATAATAGCTGATTTGCCTATTTTATTAAGGGCTTGTCCTAAGCCTACTGTAGTAGTAGTTTTACCTTCTCCAGCAGGTGTAGGGTTAATAGCGGTAACTAAAACTAATTTACCAGATGGCCTATTTTTCACCCTTTCCCATACATCTAAAGAAACCTTAGCCTTATACTTGCCATATAGGTCTAAATCATCCTCTGTCAGTCCAATCTTTTTTGCAATTTCCACTATGGGTTGCATGGTGCATTCTTGGGCAATCTGAATATCGCTTTTCATTAATAATCCTCCTTAAAGCTATTTATATTATGTACTTAAATTCCCCATTTAACTACAAAAACTACTTTGATAATATTTTTCCAAGTCATTTCACAAAAAAATAACAGTGGGACAATTACTTATCCCCTGTTTTTCTAACCTATCAAGAAATAAAATACTTCTCAATAAAAATCATTTTACCCCTTTGTTAGCCAACCTGCAACATCTTATTTACATTTTCACCAATTTCATTTTTTAATGTATTACTTTGACTAAGTAAATTATCTATATTTCGTTTTCTATCATTAACATATACTTCATCTTTAATAGATGGCAAATTAATATTAACATTCATAATAGCACTTTCTACACTTGCCTGGGCATTTAAGGCTGCGACTCCTACATCAGTAATCACATTAGGGTTAGATAAAGGTATTAAATTTTTGGCTAATACGAGCACCTCTAAGCTAGTAGTAGCTATAGTATATGGTATATCAGCTGCCTTTTTATAACCAGTCTGAATAGCATTAGTCCGGGCTGCCTTTTCTTCAGCAGTGTCTTTAGGCATTTTAAATGCTTTGATCACCGAACTAAAGGCCTGAGCATCTTCATCTACTAATCTAGTAAGCCTGTCCCGTAATTCATCACTTTTTTGTAAGGCTACTTGCAGATTAGCTTCTATGTCAGCAAATTCCTCCTTGCCTATGGTTAAGTGACAAACCATAGCTAATAAGCTAGCCCCCAAAGCCCCTGTTAAGGCCGCTACACTACCGCCACCAGGTGCAGGTAGGCTAGAAGCTAAGTCATTCATATAATCTGTAATACTTTTATCAACTAACAAAAATAATTCCCCCTATATGTCTATTAAGTGATTTTCAATAATTTGATCCCTATTAAAGTCCACTAGCTTTAAAAAATATTCGGCACAGTTGATTAAAGCCTCTTGGGGCAAAGTGCCTACAATCTGAGTCCCGACAATAGAAAGCCCATACCTAGCTGCTTCAAACTCAATTACTTTAAAAGCCCTGTAAATAGGAGTAGCATCTGTGTCGAACATATTCATAGATACTGCTACATAGTCCTGATCTTCCAAATAAAATGCTACCGCTCTAATAGTAGAAAAGCCCCCACTAGGCCCTCGCATAACCCTAGCAATATCACGAGCTATATTGATATCTTTAGTGTTTAATATTACATTAACTGCCACTAAGCCGCTAGCTGCTCCATTAACAATGGTAGCACCAGCCGTAGGGTGTAACTCTGTGCCTATATCAGGTAATCTTTCGGCTGTATGAATAACTTCTTTTAAACCTTCATATTGACCTTTCCTTAAAAAAGCTAAATTTTTTCTTTCTTCATTACGGGCATTTTCACCACTAAAATATATGGGTACCTTAAACATATCATGTAACTCTTGTCCTATATCTTCAGCCAAACTAATCGTCTCTTCTAAACTAAAATTAGCTAAAGGATAAATAGATAAGGTGTCTAAGGCACCTATGCGAGGATGAGTACCAGTTTGTTTTTCCATATCAATATGTTTGAAAATCTGTTTTGCCATATTAAATACAGATGCCTTCATAGGAACTGGATGTCCAATCACCTCTACAATAGTACGATTAAAATCTGGATCAGGATAAAAATCTATTAATTTTACCCCTTCTACCCCTTTTATAGGAGCAATAATTTCCTCGATTAATTCCTTCCTTCTTCCCTCGCTAAAATTCACAACTATATGGATAAATTGCGACATTATCACTAACCCCTTCCAATCTCAAACTATAAATAATACTACGAATAAAAAAAGCCTATAACAAAAATAATAGCACAACAGAAGAATATCCTTCACTTTATCATATTCTATCATAAATTTATTTCTTCTACATAATTTATTCTAACAAATTAATTTTTCAGCTGTTAAACTTATTTTTCCTAGCTAGTATGCTTTTATACGATTAATCTTAATTAATCTTCCGCATTAACGAAACAAGACATTACATATATAAACCGCGGCTAAAAAGCCCGTAATGTCTGCAGTCAGGCCTGTGGCTAAAGAATATTTATATTTTTTAATACCGACTGCCCCAAAATATACCGTTAAAACAAAAAAAGTCGTATCAGTAGTACCCTGCATTACAGAAGCTAATCTGCCTATAAAAGAATCAGGCCCATATATCCTCATTAATTCTGTCGCCAAACCTAAGACTCCACTACCAGAAAGTGGACGCATCATAGCTAAGGGTAATATTTCGGCAGGTGCTCCTATTTTAGCAGTTAAAGGGTTTAAGGCAGTAGTTAGATAATCCATAGCTCCCGAGGCTCTGAACACTGATATAGCTACCATCATACCTACTAAAAAAGGTATAATCTTAACTGCAGTTGAAAATCCCTCCGCAGCCCCTTCTACAAATGTTTCATAAACGGGTATCTTTTTAATAAAACCATATAGTGGTACAGCCAACAATAAAAAGGGAATAGCCCAAGTAGAGATGACATTTAATATATTAAATAGCATCTATCTAGTCCCTTTAAATCGACTACGAGTTCTGAACCAATAATCTAGTGACACTGCAATAGTCATAGCAATAGCAGTAGCAAATATACAAGCACCGACTATTTCAGTAGGATTTGCCGAAGCAAAAGAAACCCTAACCCCAATAATTGTAGCAGGGATAAGGGTAATACAAGAAGTGTTCAAAGCTAAGAAAGTACACATAGCTGCCGAAGCCTCATCACTGCCATTATTAAGTTTTTGTAATTCTTGCATAGCCTTCATACCAAAGGGAGTCGCAGCATTACCTAGCCCCAACATATTAGCACTTAAATTAAGAATAATAGCCCCCATTGCAGGATGTTCACTAGGTACATCGGGAAACAATCTAACCATAAGAGGTTTCATAAGCCGTGCTAAGCCCTGCACTAGTCCCCCTTGCTCAGCTATCTTCATAATCCCTAACCATAAGGCCATAATACCTACCAAATCAAAGCATACTTCAACTGCCCCTTTAGCTGCACCTAAGGCAGCTTCAGTAACTAAATCTATATTACCATTAATAGCAGCCACGATAATCCCTGATGCCAAAAGTATTAACCAGACTACATTTAACATCTATACCCTCCCTTAGAAGAAATATCTTCTAGTAAAATATGAGAAGGAATAAAAAAATAGAACAGTTCAGCGAGAACTGCTCTACATCTCTAGTCATTATAATTATCTTAGGTGTAAGTTTTTTTATTAAAGATACTTTCTATTTTATCCATAATTTGCGGAGCCACATCTACCAATCTTTCCGCTATCTGGTTACCCTTAACTGATATTAATCTTACATCATTCATACGCACTACTAAAAAACCCACTGGTTTTACTGATACGCCAGCCCCGCTTCCTCCTGCAAAAGGCAGCTTACTATCACTGTTATAATTATTATGCTCTCCGCCGCCAGCCGCGAAACCACAGCCCACTTGGGATACAGGGATAATAACCGTACCATCATTAGTTTCAACTGCATCACCTACTACCGTATTAACATCGACCATTTCCTTAATACTCTCCATAGCAGTTTTCATCAGACCTTCAATAGGATGACTCGACGCTTGCATTTGCTCTTGCTCCATTATATGGCCCCCTAACTTTTACACTTAATAGCAAAACGCTTATAAGCATAATATGCACTAAACGAATTCTTAATATACAGCTTAAATTACTAGTAAAAATACTTTTGTCAAAGTGAGGGTAAACATCAATGTCATAATCATAAATCCGGTATTGATTATTAATAAATGTCAAAACTATGCTTTTAACCGCCCATAAAACACCCGTATAATAACCTGTTTTATCAGCTTCTTCCCAACCTATATCGCTTACCCAAGTTACTTTTTTAATTAAAGCATATTGAAAAAAAAGCTTAAGATGAGAATATGGTATAATCTCCAGATATCTAGACAAAATATTCTCCATCTTTTCACTTTTTTGAAAAACATATATAAGCTTAGCTAAATCCAGATGGAATTCATTCTGCCAATTCTTGAAAAAGGATTTATAGGTTAAATGCACCACAAGTTGGTCCTTATCCAGACTTAGATTAATTTCACCAACTGTATTAGTGTATAAAAGTAAACTAATCATCATTAAAAAAATAACTAATAGCCCCAGCCACCCTGCCATAATAATCCACCTAATGTTTTTCCATATCTTGCCCTTTAAAGGCCTAAATATGCACTATCCTTCCAGGAATTAGCCCTCAGTTTTTAAATGCTTTCTAAAATCTGTTTAATACTGTTAATGTTATCCTTTATCTTGCTAGCTTCTTCCTTAATATCAGGTTCAGCATTTTTTATTAAATAATCTAAGTTAGTAGTTTCTTCAATTTCATTTATATTGGCTAAAATTGATTGTGCCAATATTTTGCCCAAATCATCCATATTATTGCCCCCTTAGTCTTTTATCCTAATCATTACCATTTTGCACTAGCATTTATACATAGGTATAATGAAATGAAAGTTTTTAGACCTAAAAGATATATATTTATGTAGAATGATTAAGAAGACCAATAAGGAAGGCGGCTTAAAAATGGTAAAACGACTAGATTTTTTTTTAATATTATTAACTATATTGGCATTAGCCCTATTTGTTACAGGGTGTAAGCAAACTGACGATAATGACTTAGACGATAATAATCTCCCTATTCCAAGCGAAACTACTGACCTGGAGGTAAGCTTATATTTTAGTGATGACCAAGCTATGTATTTAATTCCAGAGCAAAGAAGCATAACTATAAAGGGTGAAACAACTGACGAGAAAATCATTACTTCTATAGTAGAAGAATTGATTAAAGGACCTGAAAATCAAACCCTAATACCTACTATTCCCCCCGAATCTAAATTACTCGGGGTTAAGATTAATAATCACCTAGCAGAAATTAATTTTAGCGAAGAGCTTAAAACTAAGCATTGGGGAGGTAGTACTGGAGAACTAATGACCATTAATTCCCTAGTAAATAGTGTTACCGAATTAGAAAACATAGAAGAAGTATTACTGTTAATCGAAGGAGAAGTGAATGAAAGCCTAATCGGGCACCTATATACCAAAGAACCTTTTGCCAGAGATGAAAGGGTTATAAAAAAATAAACCCTTAACTTCATAAAATACGAAGAAAAAAAGCGGAGCATAATAACTCCGCTTTCTCTATATAAGTAAAAACCTCTTTAATCCGTCCTTATTTTATGACCTATATCTATACTTGGAAACGACGCAACCTTAAAGAGTTTGACACTACCGTTACTGAGCTGAGTGCCATAGCTCCACCTGCAATTATAGGCGATAAAAAGCCTAAGGCCGCAAAAGGAATACCAATTATATTGTAAATAAAAGCCCAAAAAAGGTTTTGCTTAATATGCCTCATAGTAGTTTTTGAAAGCCTTAGAGCAGTGACTATGCCTCGTAAATCTCCACTCATAAGCGTTATCTGGGCTGTTTCCATAGCTACATCAGTACCAGTTCCGATGGCTATCCCGATATCGGCAACCGCTAATGCAGGTGCATCATTAATCCCATCCCCTACCATAGCTACCTTTTTACCCAGACCTTTTAATTCCTCTACTTTATTAGCCTTGTCTTGGGGAAGTACCTCTGCAATAACATTAGTTATGCCTACTTTTTCTGCAATAGATAGAGCTGTATTATAATTATCCCCCGTAAGCATATATACTTCTATCCCCAGGTTCTTTAAGCTAGTAATAGCTTCTATCGCATGTTCCCTTACTTGATCACTTAGGGCAATAATGCCTGCCACCTTATTATCTATAGCCATTATAATAGCAGTCTTACCTGCCTTTTCTAAGATTTCTAATTCCTGAGTTATTTGCAAAACATCTATTGCATAACTTTCCATAAGAGACCTGTTACCCATAATTATAACTTTATCTTGATAAGTAGCCTTAAGCCCTAGACCAGGTAATACTTCAAACTGCTGGGCTTCTTCTATATCCCCTAACTCCTGTCTAGCTTTATCATATATGGCTTCACCTAAGGGGTGTTCCGAGCCTCTTTCAGCTACCCCAGCGAGATATAATATATCCTCTTTCCTATAATCACCATAGACTATAATGTCAGTTACTTCTGGATTTCCTGTTGTAATTGTACCAGTTTTGTCTAAGACTAAGGTATTGATTTCATGGGCAGTTTCTAAGTATTCTCCCCCCTTGATAAATATCCCATGCTCCGCCCCGATACCTGTCCCCACCATAATTGCTGTAGGAGTAGCCAAGCCTAAAGCACAAGGGCAAGCAATTACCAGGACCGCAACAGCAGTAGTAATAGCTATAGTAGCATCTAAGTTAAATAAATATTGCAGGGTAAAAGTAATAATGGCAATTACAATAATAGTTGGTACGAATATTCCAGATACCCTATCGGCAATTTTTTGAATCGGTGCTTGCGAACCTTGAGCATCTTCTACCATTTTAATTATTTGGGCTAAGGTTGTATCCTTGCCTACCCGGGTAGCCTTGAACTTAAAAGTTCCGCTCTTATTGATAGTCGCCCCTACTACTTGATCACCTACCGTCTTGTCTATCGGGATACTTTCCCCTGTCAGCATAGATTCATCTATAGCTGCATGCCCTTCGATGATTTCTCCATCGACGGGTATCTTTTCACCTGTTCTAATAAAAATAACTTCACCTAAACGAACTTCTTCCACAGAAATATCAGTTTCTACACCATCCCGAATAACCCTGGCAGTTCTAGGCTGTAAACCACTTAAGGCCCTAATAGATTCGGTAGTCTTATCTTTGGCTACGGCTTCAAAATATTTACCTAATAAAATAAGTGTAATGATGGTAGCAGAAGCTTCAAAATATAAATCCCCCGTTTTACCTACATACATGTTATACAAACTATAAAAATAGGCTGCCGAAGTACCTAAGGACACTAAGACATCCATATTGCTGCCTCCTGTTCTAACGGCTGCATAAGCATTCTTATAAAATCTTAAGCCTATGCCAAACTGCACAGGGGTAGCCAAGGCTAATTGCAAATAAGGATTGTGTAGAATTTTAATATCAATGCCTACTAGCATAAAAACCATGCCTAAAATCATCGGAAAACTTAAAATCGCGGCCACAATTACTAAAATCTTTAGTTCCCTAACTTCCATTTCCAAGGTCTTAATCTCAGTAGTATCAGCATCTATAAGCTCGGCCCCAAAACCTAACTTGTCTATCGCCGAGGTGATTTGATCGAGCTGTAAAAGCTCGTCATCATACTCAACTACCGCCTTATTCGTAGCTAGGTTGACGGTCACTTGACTAACCCCTTCCATGCGGCTTAATCTTTTTTCGATGCGGGCTGAACAGGTGGCACAGGACATACCACTTATATTAAAGTCACTTTTAGTTTCCATAAATATTACCCCCTCATTAACCAAAAGTATATCTTACGAAAATTAATGTTATTATTATGTACTTTTAAGAAAAAATTATAAAAAAACGACCCTATCAAAGGATCGTTTAATATTATATTTTTAGGCATTTTTTAATTTACATAAGTTGTTGAATAGTTCCGCTACGGTAATTAATCCTACCCCGCCAGGTACCGCACTAGCATAGCTAGCCTTTTCTTTGGCTTCAGGATGAACATCCCCTACCATTTTGCCTTCCTCAGTAAAATTAATACCTGCATCTAATATTACGGCACCTTCCTTAACCATATCTGCAGTTATAAACTCCGCCTTACCTATGGCAACGATTAGAATATCAGCACTTCTAGTTTCCGCTGGTAAATCAACCGTACGGGAATGACATAGGGTAACTGTAGCATCCTCAGATGTCATCATATTAGCTACAGGGTGCCCTACTATGGTACTTCTTCCTACTACCACCGTTTTTTTACCTGCCATAGGAATATTAAATTCTTTTAACATAGTGATTAGGGCTTGGGCAGTAGAAGGCACGACCCCTGCCTGTCTGCTAATTAGTTTTCCTAGATTATAGTTGTGTACCCCTTCTACATCTTTTTTAGGATCTATAGCATCCACTAATCTGTCCGCATTAATATGCTTAGGTAGTGGTTCTTGTAGCATTATTCCAGTTATAGTCGGGTTTTCATTAAGTTGAAGCATGGCTGGTAATATTTCTTCCTCAGTAGCATCCTTAGCAAATTTTAAAAATTCTACAGTTATATTAGTTTCTTCGCCAAATTTATGTAAACTTCTAATATATGCTTCGGCATCAGGGGCATCGCCTACCTGAATTATAGCCAAAGCCATATCAGTTTTTTTAGCCTTTTCTAAAACTTGGGCTTTGATCTTGTCACGAATATCTCGACCATAAATAAGCATTTTTCTACATTACTCCTTCACTACTATAATATTTAATTATACTCCTACCCCTTTGGTGTCGCTAGATCTTTGGCTACTTTAACAGAAATGTGTTAAGCATAATAACATATCCCTATCTTATCTTTATTATCAACATTTAGCAATATTTTATTTAATTCGGCAAAAATAATGGCTATATTGTGCTATTTTTAAAATGCCGCCTCAATGTGATTAATGCTTATATCTTCACCTTGCCATAAGATGCCAATGACATCAAAGCGTAAGCCCTTATAGTTTTTACCTTCCTTATCCAAATAAATAAGGGCGGCTTTCCTAAGATGGGCTATTTTTTGTTTAGTAATTGCTTCCTCAGGGCTTCCATAGTTAGTGTTGCGACGGGTTTTGACTTCTACAAAAATTAATTCTTTATCTTTTTCGCATATAATATCTATTTCCCCATATCTTGTATAATAATTAGAAGTGATTATTTTATAGCCTTTTTTGACTAGATATTTTCGGGCAATATCTTCTCCCTTTTTCCCTAAGGTCTTTTTCATCATGCTTCTCCCTTATAATGACTGATCGATTCGGTAAATAAAAGCTAATATTTCTGCCACAATCGGATACAATTCTGGAGGAATTTCCTGATATAATTCCAAGCTCATTAAATAATTAATTAAGTCATTGTCCTCCTTAATAGGCACCTCATTAGCTTGAGCAGTTTTGATAATATTATCTGCCAAAAGTCCCTTTCCTTTGGCTACTACTACTGGAGCAGTATCACTAATAGGCTCATATTTTAAGGCAACGGCTTGTTTTATTATATTCTCTTTGTTGTCAGCCATCTTATCACCTCTACTAAATCCGAATATCTATAACATAAGGTTTAATTACTTCATCAAGTTCATTTAGGTGGACTCTCATTTCTTCAGCCTCGTCACTTACAACTGTAATACCATTAAACTCTACAGTGTAATCCTTACCTTCCAAGGCAGATAGCAAGCTTTTAATATTAGTCCTGATATAAGTAGCTGCAAAATCTGTTTCTACAACTCCCTGTAATTTTATCAAGCCTTTTTTATACCAGTCAACATGGAATAATACTTCACCTAAGTTAGCAGTTGCTAGGGAAACGGCAATTTTAATATTATCCTGTTCTAGTAAGGTTTTACTGCCTAGTTTTTTATCTATTTTAAGTTGGCATAACCTATATTCATCTTCAATTTTTACAGGAAAGGATACATAGTAATAGTTAAGATTACTATCCCCTGCTCCTTTAGTCATGACATTAAATACCCTTTGCCCGATAAACTCCTTTTCTAAGTCCTCCATATTACTGATTAAGGTGTTAATTAGGGCTTTATTAAGGGCAGGGCTATCTATTTGTTTGATTATATCCTTGACGAGAGCCAAGTTTCTTATAAAGTCCTTGTCATTAGTTAGATTATTCTGTAAGGCTTGAACTATCTTTTCAATTTGTTCTGTATCTGCTCCACTATTAATGGGCAGGGTAAGATTTTCTAGTAATTGATTTAACAAGGGTAAAATGTTATTAGTCAGATTAGTTAGCTGGGAAGTGCTAGCAAGATTAGTGCTAGTAGCTATATTAGCCGTACTAGGCATTTGTCCCCTACTTTCCGATTCTGGAGAAGGGATAAAAACTTTATTATTAATATTCCCTCTAAGGACTTCTGCATTATTCAGATTTCTATTAGCTGCTATCTTTTCTCCTTTAGCTGCCTCTTCGGCAGGAATTATTAACTCCCTTATGGGTGCTGAAGTTTGGCTCATTGCTCTATTAGCTCCTAAATTAGGCGGAGCCATCTGACCTTTAGATTCATCCGTTAATCTAGCTATTACATGCGTTAATTCTCTAAGCAAGCTGGCCAAGTCAGGCTTACCTTCTACAAATTGTGCTAGGGCTTGTAGGGTAGAATTATTTAAGGGCACCTGCTTGGCCATCGCTAAGCCAACTATTTCTAAATTCCTAGGGGTGTTAGCCCCTAATAAATTAACTCCCCTAGCCATATTTTTTAACATATCGGCTGTAACTGGTAGATTATGCTGAATAAGTTTTTTAGCCATGGCTAGGTTATCATTATCGGCTGTTACACCTATATTTCTAAGGTTAGCGGCAATATTAGTATTTTCAATCTTGCTTAAGAGTTCTGGAGTTAAGACCTTTAGTACCACCTTGCCATCTCTTACATCATCAACCATTAAAAATAATTGTTGCCCCTTATTAACCATCACTTCGGTAGCAGCTTCGATTAACTTACCCTTAATAAAAATACTAATTAAGCCATTATCTTTTATTTCACTGACCTGCCCTTTGAGGATTTCCCCATAATTGAAGGTAATTCCCCTTTCACTAGCCCGAGAAACATTTAAAACAAAATTATCCAAAGAGATTTGGTTGGGTAAGTTCACTAAATCCACCTCCGTTCAGATATGATTTTACTGGCTCAAAACTTTGTCTATGAATTGCTGTCGGGCCTTTTTCCAATACAGCCTTTTTATGCTCTTTAGTAGGGTAGCCCTTATGTTTAGCTAAACCATAATTAGGATATAGTATATCTAGGTTTTCCATAGCTCTATCCCTTTCTACTTTGGCTATTATGGAAGCAGCAGCGATAGATATGCTTAAACTATCCCCTTTAATGATATTCTTTTGCTCAATATTAATGTCGCCTAGTTTAACCGCATCAATTAACAATAAATCGGGTTTTAAGGTAAGTGAAGATATAGCAGTTTGCATAGCTAATTTAGTAGCATTTAAAATATTAATGTCATCTAATAAAGGCGGATTAACCATACTAACCGCCCAGCTTAGGGCATTTTTTTTAATATAGTTAGAGAAGACAGCCCTTTTACGAGCAGATAATTTCTTAGAATCATCTACACCTACTAAAAAAAAATCCACTGGTAGGATAACTGCAGCCGCTACTACTGGTCCAGCAATAGGTCCCCTGCCTGCTTCATCAATCCCTGCAATATAATTAAAACCCTCCTGATAGGCTGCTAATTCGTATTTTTTCATAAGCTCTACTCGTTTTACTTCTTCAGAGCCATCTGTCAGCCTATGCCCCTTATCTAATTTATTTTGCATAATATGGCTCACCTAACCTACTTGTAGTTGTATTTAAAACTTCTTCTAGCACTGGTAAGTCCTGCTTAGATAAGAAAGGTTCTTGGTATTGCAAAATATTTGCTATCGTATCCTCTACTGGCACTACCCTAAAATCCATTTTACCATTATCATAATAATGGTGGGAAAAGGTTGGAGTATAAGATACTTCTTCTAAGACGGTCTTACCTTCCTCAAAGTTTTTAGTAAACTTTAATTTAAGAACTATACCACTATTCCGTTCTACTCCCCTTTGGTGACTAATAAAATTACCTATGGCATAAGCCACTAGCTTCTTTTGTCCGTTTATCTCAAATATCTCCATAGGTTGAATAACATGGGGATGCGAACCGATGATGGCATCTGCACCCATTTCTAAAATCTCCTTAGCCAAAATCTCCTGTTCAGGTGTAGGTTTAGTTGTATATTCAATACCCCAATGTAAAAATACCACTAAGGCATCTACTTGAGGACGAATTCTTTCAATATCCTTGAAAATCTGCTCCTTGTCTAAAAAGTTAAAGAAATATTCGTAACCAGCGGGTATAGGTATGCCATTTGTTCCATAACTATAAGCTAAGTATCCGACCTTAACCCCCCTTATATTTTTAATAAGTAGCTTTTGGCTATCTGCCTCGGTCAGATAAGTACCAATCGTATCCAGACCAGCATCTTGTAATACTTGCAAGGTTCTTAAGCCCCCTTCAATACCGCGGTCTAAGATATGATTATTAGCAGTAATAACTAAATCAAAGCCCGAATCCTTAAAAGTATTTGCTATCTCATCAGGGCTATTAAAAATCGGATAACCAGTATAAGCCCATTTAGCTCCTGCCAAAGGAGCCTCAAAACATACCGAAGTATAGTCACCTTCCCTTAACAAATCTTCTACTTCTTTAAAATAATTCGGGAAACTATAGCTGCCATCAGGTTGAAGTCCCGCCGCAATTTGTGTATTATGCATTAGGCAATCACCAGCGGCAGTTAGAGTAACTGTTTCAATCCTAGGAGATAGTTTTTCATTTTCAGGGGGATTTTCTTCCACACTTATTACAGGCTTACTATCAAGAAGGGGATAAACCGAGTAGTTAAATATCACTAAGGCAGCTAAAATCCCTGCCAAAATTAAGCCCACAACAAAAAAAATAGTTTTTTTCATAAATATATGCCTCTTTCATTTAACAAAAGATAGTTAATCTAATTCTTCTACTTCATCAGATAATCCTTTGTTTATAATTAGTAATTGCATCCTTACCTAAGCATTATTTTATTTATCGTATTATTAGGGCTAAGTCGTTAATGTCCATAATTTCGCTAGACGGGCTTGATTTTTAAGAAATAGCAGCTAATCTAAACAAATCTTAGCGATGTGTCCCCTACGAAATTCTTGTAAGAGTATTTTGGCAGTTATATCTAAGTCTAATTCCCCACCCTTGGCTAGATGACCCCTTTGGCGAGCAATCTTTTCTAATACTTCAATATTTGTACCTTCAATATCATCCAGCTTAAATTTATTTAATAACTCTTGAGGGGCTTTTTCCCGTAAAAAATCAATTAAGAACAAGGCAACCTCACCCTCTGCGTAAGCATTTTCCCCGACTATATCTAATAGGGCTAATTTAAAGCCTTGTTCTGGACTTTCTATTTTAGGCCACATTAAACCAGGGGTGTCTAAAAAATCCATATCCTCCCTAACCCTCACCCATTGTTTCCCCCTTGTGACACCTGGCTTGGGTCCCGTTTTAGCCATCTTTTTGCCTACTAGACCATTCAAAAAGGTTGATTTTCCTATATTGGGTACCCCAGCTATCATTATGCGAGCTGGTCTAACCCTTCTACCCCTCTCTAACATCCTATCAGCCGTCGGCTTGTATGTATTCCTAATAATTTTCACTATATCTTTAACTCCATTACCAGATAAAGAATCCACAGCTCCTACAATAAATCCTTCTTCTTCTAGGTCTTTCTGATATTCTTTTACTTGGGCAGGATGAGCTAAATCCTTTTTATTCAAAACTAAAATAATGGACTTATCTTTTAACATTTCCTCCAAATCACGATTACGACAAGAAAAAGGAGCTCTAGCATCTAATAAGATAATAACCATATCTACTAATTTTATATTTTCTTTAATTTCCCTCTTAGCCTTCACCATATGTCCTGGATACCAGTTAATACTCACTTAATTTAAAACCTCCATATAATGAAAAGAGAATACCTAAGTTAGGTATTCTCTACATTTTAAGCAATTTTAATTATTAATATCTACCCTTTTCCTTAACCCGAGCTTTTTTACCAGTTAAGCCACGCAAGTAATATAACTTAGCCCTACGCACCTTACCTCGACGAGTAACCTCAACTCTAGCTATTTTAGGAGAATGTAGAGGGAAAGTTCTTTCCACTGCTACTCCAAAAGAAATCCTACGCACTGTAAAAGTTCGAGATAGTCCAGTACCCCTAAGTCTAATAACTGTACCTTCAAATATTTGAATCCTTTCCCTAGCACCTTCTACCACCTTAACATGAACCTTTACGGTGTCCCCAGGACCAAATTCAGTAATATCCTTTTTTAAGTATTCTTCTTCAACTGACCTAATAATGTTGTTCACCAGATGACCTCCTTCCCTGCAGGTGTTCATACATTTTCGCTTAATGCAGCGGACCACCTATAATAGACATAACAAAAGAATTATATCATAGGGCAATATAAGACTTCAAGGATTTTTCAAGGAAAAAGTGTATTTAAAAGATAATCCGTAGTCATCCATAGTAGATATTAACTTGCCTCTATACTATTATAAGCACCTAAATACTTTACCATTATCCCATTTAAACGCAATTCCTGCAAAACATTCTGAAAATCATTTATTTGGTCTTTTATATCAATATCCAGATAAAAGGAATACTTATCTGCAGATTTAGGGTCTGGACTAGAAATAATCTTAGTCAAATTAAGTGAGTATTTAGCAAACAATTTTAAGCTATCACTTAATGAACCTGGATAATCAGGCAAGGAAAAAATTAAGCTAGCTTTATCTGCTGCAAATAACTCGGGCTCCACTTTGGCTACATGGATAAAGCGGGTAATATTATTACTATTTTGTATATCCTCTGTGATAATGTGTAAATCATATAAGCTAGCTGCTTTATTATGGGCTATAGCAGCAGCCCTTTTCCTTTCTTCTTTTACAATTTGCACCGCCCTAGTAGTGCTAGTAGTAATTTCTGTTCTAGCCTTAGACAAAAATTGATTAATATATTCCTTGCACTGACCATAGACAGCTAACTGTGAAACTAATAGTTCTATTTCTTCTAGTTGATAAGGCTGGCTGGCTAATAAAGATTGTTTAATAGGTAGATTAATTTCACCCTTTATACACACCTCATACTTTACCAGATTAATTAAGCTAGTTTCTATTATGCCCGCTTGGGAATTTTCAAGCGGAATTAATATATCACTACATCTTTTATTATCTAACCAGAAAAATAGCTCATCTATACTATTAGCAACTTGCCCATCATAGTCCTCTGCCCAGTAATTATTAGCCGCCTCCTCACTAAATGTACCACTCGGTCCTAATACTGCCCTACTCATAGTGATAGCCTCCTTCCCGATGCCTTTACTACAGGCTTTATTTCATTAATCAAATGATTGAAGTCATTAGGGGTTAAGGATTGTTCACCATCAGACCAAGCTTTTTCGGGTTCAGGATGTACTTCTACCATTAAGCCATCCGCCCCAGCAGATATTGCCGCTTTGGCCATAGGAGTAACTAGACTCCGCACCCCTGTAGCATGACTAGGATCCACTAAAATAGGTAAATGCGATACATCCTTAACTAAGGCTACTGCAGCTAAATCCAAGGTATTCCTAGTCCAAGTTTCCGCAGTCCTAATGCCTCTCTCACATAAAATAACCTGGCTATTGCCCCCAGCTAGAATATATTCCGCTGCATATAGCCATTCCTCTATAGTGGCAGCCAATCCCCTTTTTAAGACCACTGGTTTATTGAGTTGCCCTAGCTTCTTTAATAAAGAAAAGTTGTGCATATTCCTAGCCCCAATTTGTAAAACATCGGCATAATCTGCCACTAGGCTTACCTCCTCGGTATCCATAACCTCTGTAATAATAGGCATATTCAGACTTTCTCCAACCTTGGCTAAGATTTCTAAGCCCTTTACTCCTAGCCCTTGGAAACTATATGGAGAAGTACGAGGCTTAAAAGCACCACCCCTCAATATAGTGGCTCCTAGTGCCCTAACCTTAAAGGCTGTTTCTTTTAAAACCTCTTCATTTTCAATAGCACAAGGCCCTGCAATAACCACGATTTCTTCTCCCCCTATACTGCAGCCCTTCACATCTACTACAGTATTCTTTGCACAGTTAGCCCTAGATACTTTTAAAGCATTGTCTTCCTTCACAGCTACACTTGACATATTTTACACCTCCATAAAAATAAAAAAACTCCTCATCCTTAATTAAGGGACGAGAAGTAAATTCCCCGCGGTACCACCCTTGTTAGTATAGATACCCAGCTTTATTAGGATACGAAAATAACAATACTGTAATAAAAAAAGCCTCTCATCCCTATGGGACGAGAAGCATTGCTACCCGCGGTACCACCCAATTTGTAACCGAAAAGGTTTCACTCATTATTACAGGATACACTATTTTGATATCCCCTCCCCTGTAACGGTGGGAGTTCCGCCTTAACCTACTAATTACTGTTCAGCTAGGTGCTCCAAAGTGAACTTCAGCTCATTTCCTTTTAGAGATGCTTACAGCCGATGACATCCCCTCTCTGCAAAATTCCCTAAGCTTACTTTACTTTTTCATAGCATATAGAAATATTATAAATTAGTAATGATAATATCATATTATTTTGTCATAGTCAAGACCCTGTTTTTGAATTTCTAGCCATAAAAAACAGGGCTATCTTTAGCCCCATTATATCCCTACCTTGTGTAGGATACCTAAGTTTAGGGGTAGGCACTCCTAAATCATTAAACTTTGGAGATTCTACTGTTTGCAGTACATCTCCCATACTGTTTTGTTCGCCATCCCATCCTGCCCATAACCGCTTAATACATCTACTTCATCTTGAGTTAAGCCAAGTGGTGTAGTAGCTAATGCTAAGGGGGTACAGATAAGGATTAACATTAGGGTTAATATAGGTAATAGTCTTTTCATTTTTTTAATCCTCCTTTAAGTTTCCATACAAAAAAGAGATGTATTTTAACATCTCCCTTATTATTTAGTATCCTGTGGTATTTTTTAGTATCTTATTGTATTGACGAATAACTATAATAATGATACGATATACTTAATAAATGGAGTTGCCGCTTTAGACCAGCGGCTAGTCCAAAAGACTTACTAAACCGCCTTACTTAAAGGCGGTTGTTACTTTCTGTATATAATAAACAGAGTAATAACTCCGATAATTACTAAGCAAAATTGAAACAATTCGCTATATGTAATCATCATATCACCCCCTTGTGGGAAGTGACTAACCGCCAAGCGACAACCCCAAACTTTAGTCCGATAGGACATGAAATCAGTAGTGCCCGCAGGGTGCAACCCCAAATCTTAGTCCGTCAGGACATATAATCAGTAGTGCCCGTAGGGTATAATCCTAAAGCTTATTTTACCATATTATTCTACAAAGAAGAAGGTAAATAGGCTTTATATACCCTTTACCTTCCTAGTCTTACAAGGTTTCAACAATGGTATCTACCTTAACTTCCACCCCATTAATTTTCTCATATACATCAAAAGTTACTACCATACCCTTAGCAAGCTTTATATTGTAGGCTTGACCACCTGGGGCAAGTTCATAAGTAGTGGTGTAGCCATCATCCATTCTTTCTACTATCGAATTTCCATCCCAATCATAAGTATTTTTATAGTTTAATTCAGGATGGCTAGTACAGACAAATCTGAAGTAGCGGGTTTCTCCTGGAGCA
>JAAYRQ010000009.1 GCA_012518685.1 Syntrophomonadaceae bacterium
AAATATGTCAAGGAGCGTGTTAAGATGTCATTTTACTACGAATTTGTTAAATCAGAACTAAACTTACCAGTTAAGGCAACCATTTATGAAGTACATAAAAACGAGCTTCATTGGCACAAACATATTGAGATAGTTATGGTTTTAGCTGGAAGCGTAAGCAAAAGGATAGATGCCAAGAAATATCTATTAAAAGCAGGTGATCTAGCCTTTGTAAATAGCAATGAAGTTCACAATACTGCTATTACTGATGAATCTAACCTATTATTGGCTATGCAGATTAATCCGAAATTTTTTAAGGTTATATATCCTAATTTTATGGATTCTTACTTTGAGTGCAATGAAGTGCTTATAAATAACCCTAATGAACAAGTAAAGGATAATATAAAAAGGTATCTGGCACATATTGTAAAAGAATTAGTTCAGCGTAATGTAGGTTATAGATCTAATATTGCCAGCTTCTTGTTCTTGCTTATGGGAGAACTCTTAGCTATTAGCCCCCTGGTTAAAAGGGAAGATAAAAAGTTAGGCAGTGATGAAGATTTAATAAGATTGGAAAGGATTCTTAATTATATTGATAGCCATATAAACAGGGCAGTAACCTTAAAGGAAATTGCCGATAATGAACACTTAAGTTATTATTATGCCTCTCATTTTATAAAAGAAAAGCTAGGTATGACTTTTCAAGAATATCTTAACCAAACTAGGCTGGATAAGGCCTTATATTTATTGATGTATAGTGAAAAAACTTCCCAAGAAATATCTAAAGAATTAGGCTTCAGGAATTTAGCCGCTTTTAACAAATTGTTTAAAGAAGAATATGGGCTAACACCCTCAAAGTATTTAGAGGCATTTTTTAAAGGACATACGGCTCCTAATCCCCAGCAAGACAATTACATTTATAAAAAAAGGGAGGGGATAAATGTCTTTTACGATGAAAAGGATAACATACCTCCTGCAGTAAGAACTTATTTTGATGTGGACAGAACTAATGCTCTGGAAATATTGTTTAGCTATGTAAAAGATGAAGAAAAACCCCTAAAAATAGCGAGTGATAGTAATAAGGAATCCTTGATTATTAGGGCTGATGCTAATAAAGATGGACAAGAAATAAAGCCATATTGGCGTAAACTAATTACTGCCACAAGGGCGGCGGAAGGATTAAGGGAAAACTGGCAAAATCAATTACAAGAAATGCAAAAAGAAATAGCTTTTGAGCAGATAAGATTCCATGGGATTTTATCTGATGATATGATGGTTTTTCAGACGAGTCTTACAGGTGAAGTTTCTTATAATTGGACTTATGTAGATAATTTATTAGACAAATTATTAGCTAATAATATTAAACCTTTTGTAGAACTTAGTTTTATGCCAGATGATTTGAAAAGTAATAATCAAAAAGCCTATTGGTGGGGTGCTAATGTATCGCCCCCTAATGACCTTAATAAATGGCTAGACCTGATAAGTGCTTTTGTGAAGCACTTAATCAATCGTTATGGCTTAGCCGAAGTGGAGTCTTGGTATTTTGAAGTATGGAATGAACCAGAGCTAGAATACATATATTGGACAGGTACGAAAGAAGATTATTTTGAATTTTATAAGGCTACAGTTTCCGCAATTAAAAAAATCTCGCCTAAAATTAAGGTCGGGGGCCCCTCCATTACTCATCAAGCTATAAAAGATGGTACTTGGCTTGAGGATTTCTTGCACTACTGTGTGCTTAATCAAGTGCCACTTGATTTTGTTAGCTTACACATATATCCCGAACGCTATCCAGAAGTAGAAGCAGATAGCGAAATATACGCACACTTAACTAGTCATGAAACACCCTATTATAAAAAAATGCAGATGTTTGCTAGCCTATCTCGTATTTATTATGATGCCGACATTACTTATAAGAGTCTGTTAACTGCTAGAAAGAAAATTAATAGTGACTTAGGTTATGTGCCAGAACTATGTATTACAGAATGGAATGCTTCTGCTAGTCCCCGTAACTTAATTCACGATACAGCCTTTATCGCTGCTTATATTATTCATAATGTAGTTAAGTGTATTGGAATAGTGGATATGTTGGGTTATTGGACATTTACGGATATTAATGAGGAAATTCCCCTAGGTGTATCTCATTTTCATGGAAATTATGGCTTAATTAATAAAGATGGGATTAAAAAGGCTAGCTATTATGCCTATTTTCTCTTAGGCAAATTAGGTCAAGACTTATTGGCTAAGGGGGATAATTATATAATTACGAAA
>JAAYRQ010000103.1 GCA_012518685.1 Syntrophomonadaceae bacterium
CAAAAGGAGATATGGTTTTAGTAATGGATGGTGACCTGCAGCATCCGCCATCGCTGATACCTGAGATGGTTCATGCTTGGAGAGAAGAGGGCTATGACCTTGTAGAAGGTGTTAAGAATTCTAGGGGTAAGGAAAAGGCTATTTATAAATTAAGTGCAAAACTTTTTTATTATATTATCTATAAAACCTCAGACGTGGATTTATATAAAGCCTCTGACTTTAAATTGATGGATCGTAAAGTGGTTGAGGCGTGGAAGAAGATGCCAGAAAGGGCTGTGTTTTTCCGTGGAATGTCTGCTTGGTTGGGCTATAAGAGAAAGCAGATAGGCTTCAACGTGGCCGAAAGGGTTAAAGGAAGCTCAAAATGGTCCCTATCTCGACTTATTCGGCTTGCAGCCAATGCTATTACATCCTACACTTCAGTTCCCTTGCATATAGTAACTGTTCTGGGCATTGTAATGTTTATTGGTACCATAATATTAGGCATACAAACTCTTTTTATGAAATTTTCTGGGAGGGCCCTAGATGGTTTTACTACAGTAATCTTGCTACTACTTTTAATAGGGAGTTCTATAATGTTAAGCTTAGGGATTATAGGTATATATTTGACTAAGATATATAAAGAGGTTAAAGGAAGACCCAGGTACTTAATAAGAGAGTGTGTTAGGGGTGGTGAAGAAGAATGTTAGGTTTTATATATTTATTATTATGTTTTTTGCTGGGATGGGTAATTTGTAGTTACGCTTTTCCTGGTCTGACAAACTTAAGCAAAACTTCTTATAGCCACAAGAAAATCAATGTAAGTCCATATATTTTACAATTGCCAGCTTGGTTTATTACAGGTGTTATTGCCAAGACTTGGGCTGTTTACATAATTGCCTATATATGCTCTAAGATGGAGTCACCATTATTAATTGCTAATACTATTGTTATGTCTGCAACTGTAATTATTGTATTAGTAAATATTTATATAAAGTCCAAGGCTTCTAATAAATCAAAAAGCGGATTATTAAATCCAGTTCAAGATAGACTGGCTATTGATAAAATAATTGTAATTAAAGAATTGGTATTAATATTAGGGATTACAATTCTAGCAACTATACTTATGTGGACCACATTTTACATAAGGGAAGGAAATTTATATGTGGGAGTATCAGTATTTAGTGATTTTTCTCCCCATTTGGGTATGATAAGATCTTTTTCTTATGGTAACAACTTTCCAACTACATACTCTCATTTCGCTGGAGAGGATATTAAATATCATTTTATGTTTCAGTTTCTAGTAGGCAACCTTGAGTTTCTAGGTATGAGAATTGACTGGGCATTTAATCTGCCTAGTATCATTAGTTTTGTAAGTGCACATCTTCTTTTATATCTACTGGCTGTTAAAATGACCTCAAAAAACTGGGTAGGAGCTGTGACTTGTATACTATTTAATTTTAGAAGCTCAAAGACATTATTTACATATCTGGCCAATATACCCCAAGGTGATAGTAAGCTTGAAAAACTATCCAACAATCTGGAATTTATCTCAGATACGCCAAATGAAGATTGGGGTTTGTGGAATTTGAATGTTTACGCTAACCAGCGGCATCTAGCCTTAGGCTTAGCTGTAATGTTCTATATTATCATACTATTTATGCCTTATTTATATCAAATGTTCGATGAATTAAAACAAGCTAATAATAAAAGTTTTTTTGAAAAATTCAGGAAAATATTTTTCTCTAAAGATGCCTGGATAATTAAAGACCTTAGGCTTGCTATTACTTCAGGATTACTTCTTGGGAGCTTATCTTTTTTCCATGGAGCAGCAGTTATTGCTTGCCTTTTAGTATTATTTGTAATTGCTATATTGTCTAAGAAACGACTGGACTTTTTGATTATGGCTTCGATAACTATTGTACTATCTCTTGCCCAAACAAGTTTTTTTATAAATGGATCAGTAGTAGAGGCGGGG
>JAAYRQ010000104.1 GCA_012518685.1 Syntrophomonadaceae bacterium
ATCGGCTGGTAAAGTAATATCTAACTTATCAGGCAAGACCACCCGATAAAGGTTTTCCATCTCCACCCATTCAAGCTTATCTACTACCCCTAGTCCACCTAAAAAGCCCCTAAGTGGTCCAGGTTTTTCCGCAGTTCCTAAGCCACTAAGCTGATGGAGGGCCGTCTCGAATTCAAATCTCCCTCGATAAAAACTAGTAGCACAACCTCCAGGCACATTGTGCTTTTCTAGCAATAGTACCTTAATGCCCTTTTGGGCTAAAGCACTAGCTGATGTTAAGCCTCCATTGCCCGCTCCTATAACTACCACATCATAGTTACCCATTAATTAAGCCCCCTTTACAAAAATACTTTTTAATTAACTATAATATATCATTTTGATATATATCATTAAAAATGCCTATTCGCCCTTAAACTTATTTTTCACTACTTATACGATAAAATTCTAAAACAATCTTTAATAATCATATTTTCATTGAAAAATGAGCATAATTACAAATATCAAAGCTTATTATCTAGTTTGACAAATTTATTTTATGGGATTTATTATATACAATATATCTAAACGGTATATTGTAAGGAGATACAAACTTGATAGATTATATTATTTTAGGTTCTTTAACTATTAGAAATATGAGTGGTTATGAAATTAGAAAGTTAATGTCTTATAGTACAGCTTTCTTCTCTAATGTTAGTTTCGGTAGCATATATCCAGCCCTTAATAAGCTAGAAAAAAACGGCTTAGTCGTAGTTAAGGAAGTTGTGGATACAGGACGCTATAAAAAAATCTATGAAATAACTGAGGAAGGGCGTAGCCTATTTCAGGATATGATGGCTGAGCCACTTAGACCCTTTAATTTTCGTTATGAAATATTAATCCGCATATTTTTTGCCCAGAACTTATCTAATCAACAGTTGCTTACCTTAATTAATGAACACCTAACACAACTATCGGATTTGGCCTCTGATCTAAAAGAAATAGGCCAGTCCCATATGAAGGGTGCTAACAACTATCAAAAATACGCTTTACAATTCGGTCACGACTTTTATGATTTTTTAATCAAATGGTATCAGGATTTAATAATAGAACTAGAGGAAGAACCCTTAGAGCAATAAATATTGCCTAAAATATATTTAAGGAGTGATAATAATGGCATTTGCAAGACCTTGGCACAAATGGTATGATCCAGGTGTTCCTTCTACTTGTTACTATCCGAAGACTACTATGAAAGACGAATTTATTAAATGGGTAAGAATTCAGCCTGATAAACCTTACATCCTATGCGATGACCAAATTATAACTTACCAAGAAGCTAATCACCAAGCTAAAAAGTTAGCTAATGCCCTTTTAGACTTAGGTGTTAAGAGGGGTGACAGGGTTTCTCTAGTAATTCCTAACATTCCTACATTTGTTATCGCAGCCCAAGCCATAATGAAAATAGGGGCCATTTTAGTAGCACTCAATCCCCTATATACCGAAGCAGAACTTACTTACCAGTTTACAGATAGTGGTGCAGAAACTGTTATAGTTTTTAGCCCTGTAGCACAAAAAATCCTTAATGTAATGCGGGCAGGAAAAACCAGGCTAAAAAAATTAATTGTCCTGCAAATTCCAGGCAAGGAAGTCGAATTAGAAAAGGCAGATGATATCTATGATTATCGAAGTCTTTTAGAATCAGCTAGCGACTTAGAGCCCGAGATTCATTTAAACAATGAAGATACCGTAATATTACAATATACTGGTGGTACTACTGGGGTTCCTAAAGGATGTCGCCTAACTAATGCTAATTTCGTAGCCTTTTATACAGTTTTCATTGAATGGTGTAAAGCCTTTTTTAAACCCGAGGAATTAAGAACCTTATGCACAGTTCCCCTCTACCACATTTATGGCTTTAATATGCAAATCAATGCTAACCTGGCTTCAGGCGGAACCATGATATTAGTCCCTGAGGTTACCCCTGATAATGTATTAAAAGCTATTAATGAACACTTACCGACTTATTGGCCAGCAGTGCCAGCCTTAATTCAAATGTTAAACCAACATCCAGAATTGCCTAATTCTCGTGCAAATTCTATCCAGTTTCTCTTATCTGGTTCAGCACCATTGCCAGTAGAAGCAATGAAGTATTTTGAAAAGGTCACAGGTTCTACAATTATAGAAGGCTTTGGAGGTTCTGAAACCACTAATGGTATCATGGTAAACCCTAAGGGTAAGCGTAAACCTGGTAGTGTAGGAATTCTTTTCCCTGATAATGATTTAAAAATTGTCGATATAGAAAGTAAAACTAAGGAAATGCCTATTGGAGAACCTGGCGAACTCCTACTAAAGGGTCCTCTGATCATTAAAGAATATTGGGAAAATCCTGAAGAAACTGCTAATGCTATCAAAGATGGTTGGTTTCATACTGGAGATATTGCCTATGTAGATGAAGACCATTATGTATTTATCGTGGGCCGTACTAAAGATATGATTATCTCGAGTGGTTTTAATGTTTATCCTCGTGATATTGATGAAGTATTATACACCCATCCCAAGATATTGGATGCTGGTACTATAGGAGTCCCTGATCCCATCAGAGGCGAATCCATTAAATCTTTTGTCGTATTGCGAGCAGGTGAAAGCCTAACCGAAGCTGAGGTTATAGAGTTTTGTCGGGAATCTTTAGCCGCCTATAAAGTACCTAGATATATCGAATTCTTAGAAGATATTCCTCGTACCAATATGAAAAAAGTGGACCATAAAGCCTTAAGGGAGCTAGAAAGAGTTCGCAGAGAAAGTAATTAAGAAAAAGCTAAAAAACCCCCTTACCTGCATAGTAAGGGGGTTTTTTTAGATGTCTAATTGCTTATCAAATTCAAATTCGGGTAGGATATTGATATTATAATTCTTAGGGAATTTAGGTGTAATAGTATTATAAAATTCCTGCATTTTATATAAATCCCCATAATAATTGCCACTAGGATAAATAATTAGACCTATACCAGCTTCTTTTTTAGCATAGTCTAAATAAGATAGGGCTATAGGTAAATTGGCCTGTAAGGCTAACTGATAAAAACCCGTTTTCCATCTTTCTACCGCTTTACGCGTACCTTCTGGTGCCACAATAATAGCTAATTCATCTACTTGATTAATTTTTTCCACTAATTTATCCACTAAGCCCTTAGTATTCTTTTTCCGCTCTACCGCTATAGCCCCAGTCTTACGGAAAAAATAGCTTAATGGAAATACTAACCAATCACTTTTAATTAAATAGTTAACCTTAATATTAAAAATATAAGCTGTGGCTCTAGCATAGAAAAAATCCCAGTTACTAGTATGCGGTGCGGCTACTACAATACATTTTTTAATATCTTCGGGCATACTGCCCCCAGTTTTCCATCCCGACATATTAAACAGTTTTTTCCATATATATGCTAACAAAATATGCCCTCCTATAATTAAAATAAAACATCTTAATACATTTTGAAAAATAATGTCTAAAACTCCTAGCTAATTATAAGGTGACTATATTAAAATAGCAATCACAAAAATAGCCATTATTAAAATGGCTATTTGATCAAATTATATTTAATTAATAAGCAGTTTAATTACTAGCTTCTACAATTATAGTTATTTCTGCATTTGTGCTTGTTAAGCCTGTCTTTTTGCTTTACCCCGTCTATCCTGTTAACTCTATCAGCCCTGTACTCTTCTCTTTCTTCCAGGCAAGCATTTCTTTGTTCTCTTATTTCTTGCTTAATAATGTTGGCCTCTGCCTCAGTTAGTTGCTGATCTTCCACAAGTTGATCAAGGGTTTCAAAACAGGTTGGTGTTTTATCGCAATCCAACATCTGTCTATACTTAAGCGGAGTATTTTCTGGATTCTTCGTATTAACATCATTAGCTATAGCCAAACCAGCGGTAGCTAATAATAAACTAATTACAACTAATAAACTTACAAGTTTTTTATTAAAATTCATAACTTTCATCCTTTCTTAGTAATAGTAAGTCTTATTTACTATTTTAGCTTAAAATACTTGTTTATATAAGTGCCAAAAAAAGCTATCGGTTTTTTGCTATTTAGAATTTCCGAACCTTAATTGTATCTTATTGGTAAATAAGTTATACTTATAAAAATATTTATTATTAAAATATTGAAAGGTTGGTTCGATGAACTGTTTAAATATGAAGGAACCCATCAACACTTGGACACATTTTATTCCCTTTATAGCTGGTATTGTGGGACTGGTTTTCCTAATAATAGAATCCTTAGGCAACCTAGCCCTATTAGTAACTATGAGCATCTTTGGGGTTAGCATTATCCTATTATACGGGGCTAGCACAGTTTATCATTGGGTAAAAACCACCCCTAAAAAAGAATTGTTATTAAGAACATTAGATCATATAGCCATCTATTTACTTATTGCAGGAACTTATACCCCTATTCTCTACTTTGCTTTAGATGGAGCCTGGAAAATTACTATGTTAGTAGCAGTATGGCTTTTAGCCTTAATAGGTATTATTATGAAGATGTTTTTTATTAACTTGCCTCGTTCCGTGTCAACCAGTTTTTACATAGCATTAGGTTGGTTAGCAATTATCCCTTTTGGCAAATTAATTAAGACCTTACCTATCACAGCTATCATTTTACTTATTTTGGGCGGAATTGTTTATACTATAGGGGGTATTATTTATGCCACCAAAAAATTAAACTTTTTTCCTAAAACCATCGGATTTCACGGTGTATTTCATATCTTTATTTCCCTAGGAACCTTAATTCATTTTTTCATGATTTATATTTTTATCATTCCTTTAAGCATTTAGAAAAACATTTTTCGCTAAGCAATTTCTATTTCTGGATTATCCTTTTGATTTTCAGGCATTTTCTTTATTTGTCTGAACTCATACCATAGCCATAAAGCAGTTAATGCACAAGCACCTATATCAGAAAAGGCACCTGCCCACCATATACCATCTAAGCCCCAAACTCGAGGAAGCAGTAATAATAATGGTATAAAAATCAGTATTTGTCTAGATAAACTTAAAATAGTAGCTTGTACTGGCTTACCTACGGCCTGAAAGTAACCCGCACCAACAATTTGCACCGCAACTATCGGAAGAAATATGAAAAAGATTAACATTCCATGAGTAGCCAGCTCTATTAACTCGGGATTTTTATTAAAGAGCCCAATTAATTGGACTGGCCATAACCTTGATAGGATAAAACCAAAAGTTATTATAACTGTACCAGCAATCATAGCCAGTTTTAGCGTAGTCCTAACTCTGCCTAATTGTTTAGCACCATAGTTAAAGCCTATGATGGGTTGAGCCCCTTGATTAATACCTATGACTGGCATTACCAGCAAGGTAACAATACTCATAATTATACCTATAGCCGCCAATGCCAAATCTCCTCCATAGTGAACCAAACTACGATTTAATATTAAGTTTTGCACACTACTAGTTATCTGCATGGCAAACATAGGAAAGCCTACGGCTGCAATACCTAATACAACTTTTAATCTAAGTCTAGTATTCTTTAGCCGAATTTTTAATAGACTTTTACCAGATAAAAAGTAATACAATACCCAAGTAGTAGTTACCGCATAAGATATAATAGTCGCTAGTGCTGCACCCTTAATTCCCCAATAAAATATAAAGATGAAAATATAGTCTAAAACTACATTAGTAACGGCTCCAATCAACATAGTAAACATGGCGGTTTTAGGGTTTCCTTCGGCACGAATAAAGTTATTCATACCTACACCAATCGCCATTAGCACTGTGCCTAGTAGAATTATCCTCATATAATCAACCGCATAAGGTATTACATCTACACTTGCCCCAAAAAACCTTAAAAGCGGTTCTAAGTATATTAGGCCTAATACTGTAATAGTTACCCCAATCACTACAAACATAACTAGGGCATTGCCTATAATCTCTTCCGCCTCTTCAGGTTTTTTCTCACCTAGGCGAATCGATATAAGGGTTGTAGCACCCATGCCAATTAACATGACAAAAGCCATAAATATTATCATTAAAGGAAAACTTACCGTAATTCCAGCTAGGGCATATTCACCTACACCCCGCCCTACAAATATACTGTCAACTACATTATATAAAGCATGAACTAACATCCCAACTATGGCTGGTAATGAAAACTTTAATAGCAGACTAGAAATAGTCGCTACTGCCATTTGTTCAGTTCTATCCATAATTAAAATTACTCCTTTAGCTAATTAGGAAACAATATTTACTTAAACATTGTTATTAAAAATACTTGTATGCAAAAAGTAATTATAGCATAAAAATCATGAAATGTTAGCATAACTTTTACCTAACTAACTTGAGTATAATAGAACTATTCCCACTTTTTACCCCGAATTGGTAAGCCTGTTTTTTTCCCATTCTGATAATATTCCAAAATATATTTATCTAATTCCTCACTTAACTTTTGGATAACTTCCTTATCCATATTTATATTTACGGCATTTACAAGAATAGCCCTAGCTAGCTCTATTTTTCCCCTTTCGTCCATTACAATCCCCTTTTCCCAACAATTTAAACTATATTTTACAGCAAGCTTGTGCAGTAAGCAAACTTAATTTTTATGCTAAAGGCAAATGTCACTTTACCCATATTTTAGGTAAGGTATATTTGGGAGTGATATTGTAATGATTAATAATGAAGCAATAGGATTAAGAATTAGACAGGCCAGAGAAGCACTAGAATTATCCCGCCAGCAATTAGCAGAATTGGTAGCCTTATCCGAATATTATATCGGTCAGATAGAACGAGGTGAACGGCAGATGAGTTTAGCTGTTTTAGTCAACATCGCAAGCTGTTTACACTTGTCCATAGATTATATTATTTTTGGTGGTCCCCATAATCTAGAATATATTCAGGAAAACTCCATAGAGTATGCTACTAACAAGAATGATCTATTAGAAGAAATTAACGGTTTGATCAGCAGGTGTTCCTTCCAAGAACAAGAACTAATATTAAAATTAATTAAAACTATTATGCCATATTTAAAATAAAAGTTTTTTACTTTAAAACAAAAAACTCCGTAGCAAAAGTTATCTTTATACTACGGAGTCTTTTTAATTTTTAATAATTTTCTGCTAATACTTCAAAATGTGCTTGTGGATGGGCACAGGCTGGGCACATTTGGGGTGCCTCTTTACCTTCGTGAACATAACCACAATTATCACATTTCCATTCCACGACTTCATCTTTTTTGAATACTTTATCTTGTTCTAGATTGGCTAGTAATTTTCTATATCTTTCCTCGTGGTGCTTTTCCACTTCGGCAATTTTTCTGAAAACTACGGCGATAACCGGAAAACCTTCTTCATCTGCTATATCTGCAAACTCTGGATATAATCTATCCCATTCTTCATTTTCGCCATCTGCTGCAGCTTGCAGGTTAAACTTAGTGTCACCTATCGCTACAGGAAAGTCAGCGGTAATTTCTATCGGTTCACCATTCAAGCTTTCAGGTAAGAATTTATAAAACCTTTTCGCATGTTCGTATTCGTTACGAGCGGTTTCGGCAAATAAATTAGCTATTTGCACATATCCTTCCTTCTTAGCTACAGAAGAATACATCATATACCTACCTCTAGCTTGAGATTCCCCTGCGAAAGCTTTCATGAGGTTTTCTGCTGTTCTAGTACCTTTTAATGACTTCATCTAATCCCTCCTTAATAATTTATAAAGCCTAAGCTTATAAAGATTTTATAACATATAATAAGCTAAAAAGCTAATCTTTTTAGTTTTTTTACGGTGAATTTTTCCTCATTATTCTAATTTTTATAAATATATATTAAATTTTAAAATACAATTTAACTAATCTTGTGAAAACCTTAAAATTCATTATTTCGCCAATTTGACTAAAAGTTCCTTTTAGCCTACCATAAAAATTACCTTATATATAAATATAATCAGTCATATTTGTTCGCTTTTTAAATATTGTGGAGGGGTATTATGTTTGATGAAGTTCTACATATAGGTTTAGATGTAGGCTCAACTACAGTAAAGTTAGTTATTATAGATGAAAGTAATAATGTTGTTTATAAAGATTATCAAAGACACTATGCAGAAACACGCCGCTATACTACTGAACTCTTAATTAATGCCCTAAATGTTATTGGTGATAAAGAAGTTACTATTATGGTGACTGGTTCTGCAGGACTAGCGGTTGCCAATTGGCTTGATATCTCGCATGTTCAGGAAGTTATTGCTTGCAATTATACCATTGAAAAATTCATCCCTACTACTAATGTAGCTATCGAACTAGGGGGGGAAGATGCAAAAATAACCTTTTTTGAAGGTGGATTGGATCAGAGAATGAATGGGATATGTGCTGGAGGCACAGGTGCTTTTATTGATCAGATGGCTACACTTTTAGCTACTGATGCTATAGGACTTAATGAACTAGCTAAAAATTATACTAGGATATATCCAGTAGCCGCTCGTTGTGGGGTTTTTGCCAAAACTGATATCCAAGTCTTATTAAATGAAGGGGCTAGGAAAGAAGATATTGCCGCCTCTATATTCCAAGCAGTAGTTAATCAGACTATTAGTGGTCTAGCTTGTGGTAAGCCCATTAAGGGAAATGTAGCTTTTCTAGGCGGACCCTTGTATTTCTTATCAGAACTGCAAAATCGCTTCAAGGAAACCTTAAAACTTACCGATGAACAAGCTATTTTTCCAATGCATGCCCAGTTTTTTGTAGCTATGGGGGCAGCCCTAGCCTCTACAACCGCTACTACCAGCCTATTATCCGACTTAATTTATCACCTTAAAACTTTGGACATTACTTCTGATAATGAAGTAGTACGGCTAAGACCTCTGTTTTTAGATAAAAAAGAATTAGATGACTTCTATTATAGACATAGCTTACACCAGCTTGATGCTACTAACTTAGCTGATTATAGTGGCGATTGTTATTTGGGAATAGATGCCGGTTCCACTACGACCAAGGCGGTGCTAATAGATAACGATGGTCATATATTGTATTCCTATTATGCTAATAATAGTGGTAGCCCTATCAATTCTGGACTTAATATTTTAAATGACTTATATAGCCAGTTACCTTCTAGTGCCATTATAAGAAATACGGCCGTAACTGGGTATGGTGAAGGGCTATTAAAAACAGCCTTTCATATAGACATTGGTGAAGTAGAAACCGTAGCTCATTATACGGCGGCGAAATTTTTTAACCCTAATGTAGATTTAATTTTAGATATTGGCGGACAGGATATGAAGTGCCTTAAAATAAAGGATGGCATCATAGAGGATATTATGTTAAACGAAGCTTGTTCTTCTGGTTGTGGTTCCTTTATTGAAGGTTTTGCCGAATCATTGAACACAACAGTAGAGGAATTTGCAAATCAAGCCCTAAGCTCAGAGGCACCAGTTGACCTAGGTTCTAGATGTACAGTTTTTATGAATTCTATGGTTAAACAAGCCCAAAAAGAAGGTGCTACACCTGCTGATATATCAGCAGGCTTATCCTACTCTGTTATTAAAAATGCCTTATTTAAGGTTATTAAGATGAGAAGTGCTGAAGATTTAGGGGATAATATCGTAGTGCAGGGTGGTACCTTTCAGAATGATTCGGTTTTAAGATGTTTTGAATTAATTGCCGATAAAGATGTTATAAGACCTAATATCGCACCATTAATGGGGGCCTTTGGAGCCGCACTAATTGCCAAAAATAATTTAACTGATGCAGCTAGCACCCTTTTATCAAGTGAAGAATTGCATTCATTTACGATTAAAACTAAGTTAACTAACTGTGCTGGCTGTAGTAATAATTGTCTGCTTACTATTAACCACTTTCCTGACAAAACTCGTTATATTTCGGGTAACCGCTGTGAGAAGATGGTAAGTAAAACAGATAAGAAGTCACTTCTACCTAATTTATATGATTATAAATACGAACGGATAACAGCTTATCAACCTTTGCCAATAGACAAAGCTCACCGAGGGGTTATTGGAATTCCTTTAGTTTTAAATATGTATGAAAACTATCCTTTTTGGTTTACTTTTTTTACAGACTTAGGTTTCAGGGTAGAACTTTCACCCCGTTCTTCGAGAGCCATTTACGATCTTGGAGCAGATACTATCCCTTCAGATACAGCTTGCTTCCCAGCCAAAATAGCCCATGGGCATATAGCGGCATTAATAGAGGCTGGGGTAGAGCTTATATTTTACCCTTCCATTATTTACGAAAGAATCGAGCAAAAAAAGGCTAATAATCATTTTAACTGCCCCATGGTTATCTCTTATCCTGAAGTAGTTAAAAATAATATGGACATCATTAGAGAGAATAATATTAATCTAATGACACCTTTTCTACCCTATGATAATAAAAAACAATTAACCAATAGATTACATCAAGAATTTGCCTTTATGAATATTAGTAAAAGGGAAATTGCGAAAGCTGTAAATAAGGCCTGGGAAGAAGATAAGAACCTTAAGCAAGATATTAAAGATCAGGGAGAAGAAGTATTGTCTTACCTTAGAAGAACTGGCAACAAAGGAGTAGTTCTAGCAGGCAGACCTTACCATTTAGATCCCGAAATTAATCATGGAATTCCTGAAATTATTAATTCATTAGGAATGGCAGTATTAACAGAAGATAGTGTGGCACACTTAGCTTCCGTAAAAAGACCTTTGAGAGTGGTTGACCAATGGATGTATCATTCTAGATTATATGCTGCTGCTGAATATGTAGCTACACAAGAAAATCTAGAACTAATTCAGCTTAATTCCTTTGGTTGTGGCATAGATGCTATAACCACTGAACAAGTACAAGAAATACTTAACTTAAAGGGTAAAGTCTATACCACCTTAAAAATTGATGAAGGAGCTAATTTAGGTGCTGCTAAAATAAGAATTCGCTCACTCTTAGCTGTCATAAAAGAAAGAGCCCGTAACAACTGGCAACCAAGTCTCCCTACACCAAAACAGCCTAGACCTAGTTTTACTAAAGAAGCTAAGGCAAAGCATACTATATTATGTCCCGAAATGGCACCCATTCATTTTGAATTATTAGAAGAAGCCTTTAGGATAGAGGGCTACAATATAGTAGTATTACCTTCAGTGGATAGGCAAGCAATTGATGAAGGAGTCAGATATGTTAATAATGATGCCTGCTATCCAGCTATTATAGTTATAGGACAACTGTTAGAAGCTCTAGGATCGGGCGAATATGACTTAGCTAATACCTCAGTCATCATCAGCCAAACTGGTGGTGGCTGCAGAGCTACTAATTATATCGGCTTACTTAAAAAGGCCTTGGATGAAGCAGGCTATGGTAATATCCCTATAATTTCAGCCAATTTTTATGGGGCAGAGAAAAATCCTGGTTTTAAAATTACTTATGGACTATTAAAAAAGGCTGTATCTGCAGTAGTATATGGTGATCTATTAATGAGGGTATTACATAAAGTTAGACCTTATGAAAAAATACCAGGTTCAGCCGATTTATTATATGACAGATGGGTTAATCGTTGTAAAACACAACTAGCTTCAGACAATAAAGACGCGTTCAACTATAACCTTAAACAAATAGTAGAAGAATTTGATAAGCTGGAAATTACTACGGAACAAAAACCTAAAGTAGGGATAGTAGGCGAGATATTAGTAAAGTATCATCCTACTGCTAATAATGATATTATAAGAATATTAGAAGCAGAAGGTGCGGAGGTAGTAATGCCAGAACTATTAGACTTCTTCACTTACAGCCTTTATGATTATGTATATAAATCTGAATATATCACAGGTAGGATTAGGGATAGGATAATAGGTAATTTCTTAATTAACCTCTTAGAAAAGAGTCGCCAAACTGCTAACTACTACCTAGAGCAAAGCAAGCGTTTTGTAGCTCCTAGCTCTATATACCATAAAGCCAACCTAGCTAGTAATATTATGTCCTTAGGACATCATTGTGGTGAAGGATGGTTCTTAACTGCTGAAATGATAGACTTAATCGAAACAGGCACCCCTAATATTGTATGTGTACAGCCTTTTGGCTGCCTACCCAACCATGTAACAGGTAAGGGAATGATTAAGGAGGTAAAAAGACAATACCCCTTAGCCAATATTACAGCCATAGATTATGATCCAGGAGCTAGTGAGGTTAATCAGTTTAATCGTATAAAGCTAATGCTGTCAGTGGCTTTTAAGAATATGAATGAAGTTATCGTTCCTCCTAGCCCCAATATAGAAAAACACAAAAAATATCGCCGATTAAGAACAGGTAGCAGCAAACAAATCTAAAACCTTATTTTTTAAAATCAAAGGGGAATATTAATGAAAAAAAGCATAGGATTAATTGTTTTACTAGTAATACTAAGTTTATTTATTAGAATAGATACCGTTATGGCCTATGATAAAATCTTAAGTAGTTTTCAGCTAAAAACCGCTGATGCCGAATCACCTGAAAACGCTTATAATGCTATTATTGCTGCATTAATGCTCGACAATACTAGGGTGGAATCTGGTGAGACCTTTTCCTATAATAATATTATTGGCATA
>JAAYRQ010000105.1 GCA_012518685.1 Syntrophomonadaceae bacterium
CCATTTTTTCAGAAAACTTATCCACAGTTTCTAAGGCATCATACATAACAATATTGCCTGCATTATAAGCACTAATTTTAGACTGCCTAATTATATGGGATTGACTATCCTCCATATTATCCCATACAGCTTGGAATTGAAGAGCCATGCTCCTAAGTCTAGCTTCCTCTTGATTAATAGGGGTACTATTAAGATATTTAACTACAAAAAACACTCCAACTAATGTCGATATAATTAGGATGATTAAAAATGGAATTAACAACTTAAAAAGTAAATTCCTGCTAATAATATTTTTAAAATTACTCATTAAAACCCTCCGAGCTATTTTACGATATAGGCATAAAATCTAGCTCATAAGTAAGCTTTGCTTGTAAAAAAACCGAATTCCTTATACAGAATTCGGTTTAGTTTAATTATAATGCCTATTTATAAAATTAGGATTTTTCTGTAGCTGCTAATATCTTCAGTTCTTTTCTATCGGGTTTACCCACCATAGTACGAGGAAGATCCTCAATAAATTCAATATATTGGGGGACCTTGTAAGCCGCAAGTTTTTCCCGACAATAAGCCATAATTTCATCTGCATTAGTAGTTTTTCCTGCTTTTAAGACGATATAAGACTTAGGAGCCTCGCCTCTTTTTTCATCTTTAACCCCTATGGTACAAGCATCCATTACGGCGGGATGAGTATATAAAACCTCGTCAATATCCCTAGGATAAACATTAAATCCACTGCAAATAATCATATCTTTTTTTCGGTCCACGATAAAAACGAAACCATCTTCATCCATATAACCGATGTCACCTGTATAGAGCCAGCCATCTCTAAGGGCATTGGCCGTTTCTTCAGGATTATTCCAATATTCAGGCATAATCTGGGGTCCTCGGGCAATAATTTCCCCTGGTTCATTTAAGGGCATTTCATCTATGCCATTTTCAATATCAACTACCTTTAAATCGGTATTAGAAAGGGGAATACCTACCGAACCAATTTTTCTCTTAAAAACCATATTAGCTGTTAATATATTAGTCGATTCCGATAAACCATAACCTTCAAAAATGACGGCTCCAGTTAATTCCTCGAACTTAAGAATGGCCTCGACTGGAACTGGTGATGAACCACACATAATCCCCTTTAGAGAACGCAGGTCATAATTAGGGGTCTCAGGATGATTAATGATACCTATGATTAGCGCAGGTACGGCCGTCCACAAAGTTGGTTGGTATTTTACTATATCTTCTAAAATGTTTTCTACTGAAGGCTGAGCTTCTAAAACCATAGTACCTCCAGTATAAAGACAGGTATTTATGCTTGTATTAAAGCCGAAAATATGAAATAAAGGAATAACTCCTAAGGCCTTTAGATCATTCATAGGAATTAGTCCACATATTTCTGTATTTAGCTGATAAGACATAGCTAGAATATTAGCATTAGTCAATACGCAGCCTTTGGCCTTACCCGTCGTTCCCCCTGTGTATTGGAGCATAGCATAGTCAGAGGGTAGAATCTCAATATCTGGTTCCACATTACTACCTGACATAACTAATTGATTAAAATCATAAATGGCTTCATGTTCCTCAATCTCTACGGGTGCCGCAGCAGATTGTACTACAATTATCCTTTTAACACTAGATTCCGTATCCTTTAATAAATTTACAACCTTATCCGCAAACATAGCCAAAACAATGACAGTTTCCGTTTGACTATCATTGAACTGCTCTTTTAATTCATCTACCACATATAAAGGATTAGTAGGAACTGCAATAAATCCCGTCTTAAAACAGGCTAGTAGGGAAAATACATATTGGGGAATATTAGGCATCATTAAGGCTACCCTATCCCCTTTTTTGATACCTAATTTGAACATAGAATCTGCCAGTTGGCAAATCATTACATTAGAATCGTGATAAGTAAAGCTCATATCACGAAAGACTATGTATGGACGATGAGGCCTGTCCTCTACATTCCGTCTAAACATCTCTCTAAGCGGAATTTGGGGGAAATCGTGTTCCACAGGTACCCCTTTGTCATACCATTTAGCCCATATTTTCTCCGTCATTTTAATTAACGCCCCTTTCTGTCTTTGTTAAGCTATTCATTCGCACACAAGCTTTAACAAATATTATTCTATGTGATAATTATAGCAATAGGGCATAAATCATTCAATGAATAAGTCATATAATGATATTTCTCGTAGGATTATGTAAATAAAAATTAGCACTTAGCCACCCTAGAATTAAAGGCTCAAAATTTATCTTGCTTTTTTTGATGTTTTATTTAATACTATTTATAATAAAACTTTACGAATCGAAATATGATTTGATTTGCCAGAGTTTTTTTATTTAACTTTATATATAACGATTGTTATATATTGGCTGACTTAAGGAGGTCAATATGCCTAAAATAGTTGATCATGATGAATTTCGCCAAGAATTATTAGAAAAATATTTCGATTTATTTGCTAAAACTGGTTACCTTAATGTCAGCATGCGTGAAATAGCTGCTCAGATGGGAGTTACTACAGGGACCTTATACCATTATTTCCCGAATAAAAATAACCTTTTAGAAGAATTATTTTATATGGCCAGTCGCCAAGATACTTCAGAAGCCCTAGCCAAAATCCCTAATAATGCTACACTTGCAGAACGGACTAAGGTTTTTTGCGAATTTGTAGAAGAAAAAGAAGTTTATTTTCAAGACATAGTTCTTCTCACCATCGATAACTTTCGTTATAAATATCTAGCAGATCACCAAGATTTTACACTTATTAATGAAGCTGATAACCATTACGGCAATAAAATTGCTGAGGGTCTAGAATTAGACGATAAATATGGCTTTATGTTAGCCATATTTTTAAATGGCTTAGTTTATCATCGTTTAGTTTTTCCTGACTCAGTCTCCTTTTCAGAACAAATACAACTATTTCAAGAAATGTTTACTACATTTTTACAAAATGAAAATAATATAAGAAAGGAATAAATATTTACCACAGTTTAAGTTGCCTATTTTTATTAATAAGGAGGAATATTAATGAAACATGATAACACCATTTATGAACGGGAATTTACAGAGTTTTTAGAAAGGGAAAAACATTTAGCCTTGATGATTAGGTCGCGGGTAGCGAAGTATGGCGACACAAAGATTGCAGTTAGACATAAACCAGAAGGTGAATGGCTAAGCTATAGCTGGGCAGTGTTTGGGGAAATGATTGACTCCACTAGCAAGGCATTAATCGAATATGGCACAGCCGAAGGCGATATGGTCGGCATCTTCTGTCATAATTCCGTGGAATGGGCAGTAGCTGATTATGCCTCTTTTACCATTAGGGCAGCTTCGGTACCTGTCTATGCCACTAATTCTACCGCTGAATTAGAATATATTGTTAATCATGCAGAAATCAAGATCTTATTTGTTACTGACCAAGTCCAGTACGAAAAAGCCTATAGCTTACTAGGCAAATCCCCTACCCTAGAAACCATCATAGTTAGTAATAAAAGTGTTAAAATCAAAGCTAGCAAAAGTATCATGTATTTTGCCGACTTCCTAGAAGTTGGCCGTAAATCTAAAACTGGTAAGGAATTAAATAAGCGTATTGCTAAATTAGATTCTGATGATTTGTCAACCTTAATTTATACTTCTGGCACCACAGGAACCCCTAAGGGTGTTATGCTAACTCACAAAAACTGGTTAGCCATGTTATTTGGCACTGGTTACCATATTCCGATTATTGAATCAGATGTAAACTTAGCCTTTCTACCCCTTTCTCATGTCTTTGAAAGAGCCTGGAGTTATTTCATCCTCTGTGGTAATGGGCAAGTCGATTATTGCCATGATACTAAAGCCTTAGAAGAATTCTTAGTAGAAACTAGACCCCATTATATGTGTAGTGTTCCAAGAGTATGGGAAAAAATATATGCCAAAGTTAAAAACGATATTAATAATAGCTCAGCTACCAAACAAAAATTATTCAACTGGGCCTTAGAAATCGGGGGACAAGTAGGTTATCTAAAACGCGATCAAAAACCCGTACCCTTTGGCTTGCGTATGAAACATAAAATTGCTACTAGCCTAGTCCTAGAAAAAATCCAGAGTGTATTTGGCGGTCGTACTAAAGTCTATAATGTAGGCGGATCAGCATTCTCTGGTGACATTTCCGAATTTTTCTTCAAAGCAGGAGTTTTATTATTGCAAGGCTATGGCTTAACTGAGTGTTTTGTAATATGTGTATCCAATCCCACCCACAATAAATTCGGCACTTGCGGTCCCGTAGTTCCTTTAGTAGATGTTAGAATTTCAGACGAGGGAGAAATTCAAGCCAAAGGACCTAACATGATGATAGGATATTATAAAGATGAAGCCTTGACTAAGGAAATGTTTACCGAAGATGGCTGGCTAAAAACTGGTGATGTAGGCTTTATAGACAGTGAGGGTTATATCACTATAACCGACCGTATCAAAGACCTATTCAAAACATCAGGGGGTAAATATGTAGCACCACAACAAATCGAAACCCTGCTAAAAGAGGACTTCTATTTTGAACAAGTGGCAGCTGTCGGCGATGGAGAAAAATATGTATCCGCCTTAATTGTCCCTGCTTTTGAAGCCCTAGAAACCTATGCTAACAATAATGGCATAAGCTTTAATTCTAGGGAAGACCTAGTTAAACACCCTAATATAATGAGCTTCTATCAAGAAAAAATAGATATCTTGACTAAGGATCTAGGACAAGTAGAAAAAATAAAAAGATTCACCTTACTCCCTAACGAATTTACTCAAGAAACAGGCGAATTAACCCCTACCCAAAAAATTAAAAGAAAAGTAATAAAAGAAAAATACGCTGATGAAATTGCCGCTATGTATAAAGAATAAGCTAATAATTTAAGAAATAACGAGGAGCCATATGGCCCCTCGTTTTATTTTTGAAAAAAGTCACACTTTGCTTCTAATAAGAATAAATAGAAATAAACCATAGATAAAAAGGGTGATTATTTCGTGAGTATTGTCTATTCAACTGGAGCTATCGAAAATGCAGCCGCCAATGCTGCTACAAGCGTTTGGATTAAAGTTTTAAATTTAAGTTAAAATAGCGATTTAAATGTAGTTGCCAAAGTTTTTAAGCTAAATGGGCAGAAAGCTGAATTAGCTACTAGTAGTTTCACAGTCTTTCCTAATTCTTCTGATTTTGATGTATTTGATATTATCGATATACTGCAATATGAGGTACAAGTTGAAGTTAGTAACCAAAGTAATGCTTTAGTTACTATATGGGGCAAAGATGCCAATGCCAACTTATTGGCAGCCCAAAGATTTGTGCAAAATGAATTAAGTATAATAAGCAATTCTACTAATAGCCAAAAAAATTATAAACCCACAGCTAAAAAAACCTCCCGTTCCACTAATCGTCGTACAGTCAGAAGATAACTTTTGTCTGCATACTTATTATAGTTTTTACACATTATATTATTGTATCAATAATATTTTTAGAAAGGAGTGCTTAACTTGAGTCTTACTCAACTAGAATTGCAACACCTTAGACATTTAATTAGCTCACATGAAATGGCAGAAAAGAAGCTTAACAGTTATGCTAACTCATGTAACGATCCTCAAGTTAAACAAATGTTTCAACAATCTGCACAATCCGCTAGTCAAAGTCGGGAAAAATTAATATCATTTTTAGCATAAAGGAGATGAAAAGAAGTGCATAACTTTCAAGAAAAAGAAATGGTTAATGATATCCTTTCCATGGTTAATAGTAGCCTAACTTGTTATGCTACCTATATATCAGAAACTTCCAATCCCCAATTAAGACAGACTTTGCAGCAAATGAGAAATTCCGATGAACAATTCCAATATCAGCTTTTCCAAGTAGCAGAACAAAAAGGTTTCTACCAAGCGGCCCACACTGCAAGCCCCCAAGATATACAAAATGTTAAAAGCCAAGTATGCTAAATAAATAAAAAAACTGCCATTAGGAGCTTTCACATAGGGATTGAATAAAAACTTAGTGACAGCTTCAAGCGGAGCAAAGGAAAACCACACTGGAGAATAAAATC
>JAAYRQ010000106.1 GCA_012518685.1 Syntrophomonadaceae bacterium
ACTACTTTAGCCTCTTCATCTATTATGGCAGGGCCAGCTAATACTGGTGGGTTAATATATAAAATTAACAAAATAGCTATTATAATAGCCAAAACCTTTTTCATAATTAATTATTTCCCCATTTTATAGCTAATTTTCGTTTAAAGTTAGTCCTAAACAAGCCAACATATAAGTTAATATAAAAGCCGCCGCAATGACTCCCGTATCATTTACGATGAATACGGTAAGTCCTGTGAAGATTAATATCCTTAAGCTAATTATAATACTAGGTTGCCTAACCGCTAACAGGGCTAATCTGTCTTGGGCTTTAAACCTAGTAATAATTAACAAGATAATTGCAACGATAAAGACTATACTCCAGTTGGAATTATAAACCGTATTAACTAAGATTCCTAGCTTAGTTCTAATAATAGAAAAAAACACTTGAAAGCCTCCAGTTAATAGGGAATTTATAGCCTTGCCTGCGTGGGAGGGATTTTGGCTAAATAAGTAATCAACTTCAGCTACAGCTACGACCCCCAATATAGCTATTATTCCTAAGACTAAAAGCATTTTAAGATTAATTTTGCGTTTAGTTATTACCAGTAAGAAGATGCCTAGGGTTACTAGAGAAGTGATTAATCCCCCTACATTTGCACCAAAATTAGGGTGACCAATAGCTATGGCTACTATCCCTATGTATATAAATCCTATTAGGGCTTTAATTAATTTATTAAAATTGAAATGATCTATTAAAAGGGTGATAAAAATAACACTACTAGCTAATAAAATCCCCATAAAATCATTACCTACCCCATAATAACGACCACCTGCAATAGCATCCGAGCCTAAGGGTGATAATAACATCAGTTTAGAGCTATTAAAACAATCTATAGTTAAAAATAAAGAAGTTATACCTGTAATTATTAATAGGGCACTTATGGGTTTTAAAATTGCCTGTAATAAAAATCCTATTGCTAGGCTGGAGATTATAGTTATAAGTATAGAAGAGGTAAGGGAATTATAATTAGTATAACTGATAAACATCCATATTAAGGGTATGAGTAATATGCTATAAATTAAGCTATGTCATAGTTGATAACTATATCTAATAGATATTTTATGGCGATTAACTAATAGCCATAAAGCTATCGTAAATAAAATTAGGCAAATAAATACTAAGTGCAAGGGATTACGGTTGGCTCTTAGATTTTGATATAATTTTACTTGCTTATCTAAAACCGAGATGGAATTATGCCCTGTCTTGCCTATATAGGCTTTATTGCCATTAGCTGTATAATCTGCTTCCAAAAAATTAAAAATAGTAGGTATTATATCTAGGTTAGTTATTAGACCTGCCCTCCTAGTCGTGGCAGATGTCAATAAGCCTACTGGCTCTTCTGGTTCATAAATGATTAAGGGTGTAAGCCCAAAGTTATTATTTCTTAACATTTCCCGATGAGGATTAGGAGTTATTATTAGCAACATGGTATTTTGCTGGTCTATTTCATCCCAGATGGCACCGATTAACTGATCGTTTTGTTCGATGGCTTTTTGCCTTTGTTGATAGACAATATCATCTGCTGTAGCAAAACGGCTCGTTTCTACCCTAGTAGTATCACCTAGGTCAATAATCATTAATTGGCTATTAGCTATGTATTTTTTAAAACTTTCTAATATAGTAGCGTGGTTAGTTTTTAGTCCTCCCGCTACTGAGGAATCATAAGTAGTCATTTTACGGCTTACATCCCCTTGGGGTATGACACCATTTTCATCACTAGCTAAAATTGCTATTCCCCTATCAAAAGTCCCATAGGTATCTGCATTACCTAAGACTGTAACTATGAAGTGGTTGTCTCTGGAAATTTTACCGATTTGGCCCATTTCATAGGGTGGGTTATACAGCTGACTATTTTTATTAATATTTTCGGCATATAAATTGACGATACTATTATCGGGAGGAGTATTTCCTGAGAATAAGCTATATAATTCCTGGGCAGTTACTGTGGAAGTAGAATTTTCAAATATATTAGGTAAATTACTTACTAGCTCATCACTGTTAAATGATAGTTCACTATTATTAATCGTGCCCACCCGATAACCTACTGCTATTGACATATAAGGACTAGTGGGATAGCGGTTTTTAGCTCGAATATTCATCAGGCCAGTTCCACTTTTTTTGATAAGCAGGTCAAGGTTAGGTGTATTAGCTAATATTAAATCTTCTGTATCTATATAATCCATAACTAATATTACTACTTTTTTATCATTTATATCGGCACTAGCTTCGCTTATGGCAGGATTAAATAAGATAAGTATTAATAATGTAATTAAAATTGTAGGTAATTTATTCATTATATAAGCCTCCTAT
>JAAYRQ010000107.1 GCA_012518685.1 Syntrophomonadaceae bacterium
ATAAATATAAGGCTTTTTAGCTTCATATTTAATTCCAATAGTAGTGAATATACTATTAGATATATTGCCCGTATAAACTGCTGTCGGGGGCATATAGTTAGAGCCATGCTCAAAATTACAGAGCCCATTTGTACCTAAAGATATGCCCTGACCCGCACTATGGTCTCCCCCATGATCAGGCCAAAATAAATATCTATTATTATATATAGATTGTTCAGCTCCCTGTACTCCAGTTGATGACGGTGTATAAAGTGTAATTTCTTCCGAAGGTTTAGCTACTACAAAAATAGTAAAATTGTCTAGGCAAGCAGACATAGGATAATCAGGGTAATTAATAATTAAGCTTTCCGAACCATTAAACTTAATAGATGAATGATTTGATGAAAGTTCAAGAAGCGGGCTTTCACCCACATTTGTTTGTGTTGCATTATGAGCATACCCGCTTTGGTCTTCCCATTTAGTGACATATCTCAATATGTTACCTTCTTCATCTGCAAATTCTTCGGTTTCTAAGCTATTTTCCTTTGCTATTAAGTGGGTTTTTAAGGCGGATTTCAAATCAACGACTACATTCGTAGTTGAACCATAAGCACCTAAGGAACCATTCCATTCAGCACCGTTAGATCTTGGCTGCACCGCACCCTCTTCTGCCATATTATATGAATAATATGCTTTATATGTTTCACTATCCATCACATCTGACAAACTAATAGAATATGATCCACTTGGCCATAGTCCACCAATTTTTTCTGATGATAGTCTATTATTGGAAAAATCTGATTTTGTAAATGTGATGGATGGCAATCTCTTTTCTTCCCACTTCAATTCTAAACTTCCGTTCCCAGTAATATAATTTTCTATAAGCTCGTCTTTCATCAAAAGGCTAAGATGAGCTGGATAATCTATGAAAAAGTCAACTTCTTCGGTAAAAGTATTAGTAACCTCTACATTCTCTTTTATTACTAGGCCTGCATCAATTTTCTGATCAGGGCGAGCGACTAGCTCTGTAGGTAATTTGGCTGTAACTATGTAATTCCCCGCTGGAATAACGCCAAAAAGTGTTTCCCCATATTCCGTATAACTTAGTTCATCTATATTATTTTCTTCAGAAATAACATTAATCACAATTTCAGGAGATTCCCACCTATTACCATTCTTATCTTTAATATTAACGGCGATATGCCCTGCATCAAAAACTTCCGCTTCACCTTCTTGGGCAGCCAGAGTATAAAAATCAGAAGTAACTACCACATCTCCCTTAAATGCACTGGAACATTCTATACTAACTTTTACCTTTTTATAAGCAATGGGGTTGCCATCATCTGTAACCCAATGAATTCTGGTATTAATAGTATAGGTTTTTCCATCTATTTTCCTTTCCTGGGTTGCAGGAATACTGCCAGGGGGGTTTCCACCTTTTATGCCTAATTGCAAAACATCTGGATCAGTAACTATTAAGCCAGTATTGGGGTCTTTTACTATATAAGGCAGTGCCCGCATTTCTTCCATCACGCTATTAGCTAAAGCTGTAGCAGTTTGTTTACTTTTATTACTCTCAATAGTTTTAGCAATTAGCTCAAACATAGGTACAAAGGCCATCACCATAATAAGAATAATTAATAAAGAAAGTAAAATCTCTACTAATGTAAAGCCCTGTTCTGAATTAAGTTGATAAGTATTTTTGCACTTAGACATAATTCATTCTCCTTGCATTAAAAGCTATTTCAACAATTAGCCCTACCAATTCCCTCTTGTCTTTTCCGCCTCTGGGTTAGTCCCTAAGTAGCGATCATCTTTCCAGTAACCCCATTGCTGAACTCCATTTGACCAGACATAGTATCCTTCGCCATTTAAGCGGTCATTGGCAAATTGACCTACATAGTAGGAGCCATCAGGCCAGTGATAAGTACCTACCCCGTCAAAAACTAGATTCTTGATTTCCCCCCGATAATATTCACCAGTTGGGAAGTAGTAGCTACCTCGCCCTGTAGCATTACCATCACTCATCTGCCCCTCATATCGCTCACCATTAGTCCAGTAAATAGCACCCATGCCAGATGCTTTATCCTCACTAAATCCACCTTCATAGTAAGTACCATCGGCCCAGCTGAATTTGCCCTGTCCATCTTTTTGATTATTTATAAATTCACCTGCATATATTTCGCCTGTAGGCCAATTAAAGGTGCCCTTGCCCTGCATCATATGTTCCACAAATTGCCCTTCATAGTTTTCCCCACTGGGAAAACGCAGATAGCCGTTGCCATAGAACATATTATTCTTCCATTCACCCTGATACCAGACCCCATTCGTAAAAAATAGGGTTCCTTCTCCATCTGCCTTACCTATTACTAAATTGCCTAGATAGTAACTATTATCTGGCCATTCTATTTCCCCTTTAAGACTGTCAACTGCGGTAACAGGCCTAAGGGGTTGTTGGTTAAGTAAGTCTTTAATTTCCTTACTTATATCTCGCATAGCGTCATATTTTAAACTGCTTTTTACCCAACTTATTTTCTCATAATTACTTTCTAATTGGTCAGCCTTAGGAGTAGCTTTATCCTGTTCCACTTCACCTGCCAAGGATAATTTTAGTGTATATACTTCCAAATCCTCATTATAAGTAGCAGGATACTTAGCACTGTAGGCTATAATCTGTTCCTTGCTATCCCCCTTACTCAGGGTAGTAATAATCAAGTTATCACCAGGGATATCCAGCTTTTTCTCCCATAAGACATGTCCAAAGCCATCAATTCTAACCGCATACACAATTTTATCTGCTACATTATATCCTAGTAAGATTATGCCTCCATGACCCTCTATGGTTTGGTCACGAAGTTTACGACTATTCTTAAAGGCATCTGGAACAGGCAATAGAGCCAGGGAACTTACATTATATGACTCACCAAAAAATCTTTCTTTAGCCCCATCTGACGCTACTTGATAATTAGGCCAACCTTGATTATATCCATATTTATCAACATAGATTAAGTAGAGCCTATCCTTCCCTGTCGAAGTCCTAGTATTACCAGCAATCAAGTAACCTATATGTTCATTACTTGCATCAGCTACCATGCCTATGGTAGTACCTTCGTCATCTTCCTTACTACCATAGTTTTTACTCCATTTAACCTCACCATAAGCATTTAACCTTACTAAGTATAGATCCTTTTTCCCCTTAGTATCCTTATCGGTATAACCCGTAAATATATAACCATCATTATAGGCATCCTTGTCTAGGACTTGTATAATTTGATTAGCTTGTTGGCTACCTGCTAGTGGGTAAGTTTTTTCCCATCTCGATGTATTTTCGGCACTACCCTTCCAAGTACCTAGCTTATCTAGCTTAATAATCTTAATATCTTTTTTGTCCTTACCAAGAGTTCCTGCGATTATTAGCCCATCATCATTAGTAGAAGCTATACTATTTACTTCATCTAGGGGCAAGTCCTGCTGCCGCATGATATTACCACTATTTTCTATATGATATAATCTAATGTTTTGGATATTGTTTAGTTGATTTTTAACCACCATGGCAAAACCATTTTTATATAGATGCACCATTTCTAGGCTACTTTGCCCCTTTAATTTTATAGTTTGCTTCCATAATTCTTTGCCATCTTTGTCTAACCTTTGTGCGACGATATTTTGATTTCCAGTTAGAACATCTTCACTATAGGAAAAGTTCAGATAATCCTTACCAGTAGGGTATATATAGCTTTTATTACTTTTAATATCTATAATTTGTTTATTATTAAAAGGCAAATAAGTAGAAGCTGGCGGATCAGCCGCCCAGGCTGCCATGACTAAGGTAGCTATAATAGTTGTAGCTACAAAAGCTATCACCATTATCTTACTTATTATTGACAGTTGCCTTTCCGATAGCCACATTTACTACACCTCCCCATCCGCTGATCTTATCTCTTCTGTAAGTTTTTTAATATCTGTATCAAATGAAGTATAATAAGCCCGAATAGTTAGCTTCAGGGCATAATTCCCTTTATCAATACCTGAGGCAACGGTCTTCTCCGCTTCTGAATAATCATAATTTTCTTCTTCTACCACTTCTAGCTTAATCCTTTGCAACTTAGCTTCGGGAATTCCTGGTGGTGATATATAGTAAGAAGGGGCTTTAGGCTCTAAGGAAGCATCCTGACTAGAGAGTTTTTCAATTTTTAGAGCATCTAAGCTTACATCTCCCACACTTATTAGTCTATCCGCATTTTCAAGCTCATGTAAATATTTTAATAGACTATTAATAGCACCCTTTGTAGCTATATTAAAAACTAGATTATTAGCATCTACCTCATCAAGCTCTTCAGCCCCTCGGAAATCTATAGAATCTAAGTAAAGACCATATTGGGCAGATGTATCATCTAAAAAGCTTAAAAGGGCTATCATATCTTCATCAGCAGGCAATCTAATATCTACATCAGCATAGCCTTCTTCACCATCCTTTTGCTTAGGAGGGACCTGCTCTATCTGAGCTTCTAAGTTCTTAATTTCGGCTTTTAACTCTAGGTTATCTCGGGAAAAACCTTTAATCTCTTGTTTAGTAGGTAAAAATAGGAATCTGAAAAATATCAGACCTATTATTAGGAGTATTAAGACGCCAGATAATATCTGATCGCGTCTGGATAAGTTCAGCATTATTCATTCCTCCCTTGCAAAACTAAGGTTAAGCTAAAATTAACTTCCCCAGTTTTATTATTATATTTTGAGGATAGGTTTTTGACTTCAGTAACAAAATCTAATTCTTTAAGTACAGCTAAATAATTAATAAAGGCGGTTTGCCCTTGGCAGTAAGCACTTATATTAATGGTGTTATCAGTCTTATAATTCATTTTCCCCAGAGTAATACTACTATCGGTCGTTAAGAAAATAGCTTCTAAAATCTTAGTCTTATTAAGGCTTTCTTCTTCTAAGTAATTAAGGATTTTCTTACGAATGTCCATAACGCTTACCCCATCATCTGCAGTATCAAGATCTGCATTTACGGTGGCTGTTAATTCTTCTACTTGTTTTTGTAAGCTATTATTTTCAGTCTTTAGGGCTTTTAACTTTCCCTTTTGCACCCCTAAGCCTCCCATTAAGGAACTGGTGAAAATTACAATTATCAAGGCTATTATACCCACTAGCATTAGTTGGTCTTTTTTAGC
>JAAYRQ010000108.1 GCA_012518685.1 Syntrophomonadaceae bacterium
GCCTTGAACCAGTTAATGGCTACTAATTTATCCCACTCTCCAATAGGTCTAGGCTTTATAGGCTGATTAGGCAATTCTCCTAGAGTAACATTACTTCGACCATGGCATATTCTTGTAACCGTACGAACTATAACAAGCTGCTCTAATTCTTCAGAAATCTCAAAAGCCCATTTCACCATATCCTTAGCTTCTTGCATAGTAGCAGGTTCTAACATAGGCAAGGCAGCCGCTCGGGCTTGATGCCTAGAGTCAAATTCATTAGTGCTAGAATGAGCACTGGGATCATCAGCCGTAACAAGAACTAAGCCTCCCTTAACTCCAGATAGTGAAGCTGTATGAAGAACATCACCTACTACTAATAAGCCATTTTGCTTCATAATGCACAAGGAACGCACCTTAGCAAAAGAGGCACCTAGACAAGCTGATAAGGCACAAGCTTCATTAGTTGACCATTCCGCATATAGTCCCACCTCATTAGCCACATGCCCTAACATAGTAAGAATTTCTGAAGATGGTGAACCAGGATAAGCGGCGGCAAAGCTAATACCTGCTTCTAAAGCTCCCCTAGATATAGCCTCATTACCTTGCATAAGATAAGTTTTATTAGGTTCATTAGCAGTTATCATCCATTCCATTTATTTCACCGCCCCTTCTGCTAAGTTCCTTATTTGGGTATATTCAGCACTATCCAAATCAATAAAAGGTTTAATACCCCTAGCCTCAGCAGCTAAAATATTTTTGAAATTTCGTATCTTCTTACCCATAGAAGCATTTTTCAGCCTGTTTAGTTCACCTTCAGGATAATCCTCCACAACTAGATAGCCCCTGCTAATAGCTTTGTCAAACAAGTCCTGACCCTTACTAGAGCGAATAACAACTGTGTTCCAGCCTGGGTCAATTTCAAATGCCCCTACAGAAATATCAGCTAATTCCGCTGTCATATCTAAGCAATAATTACAACCCGCAGGTCTAGTGTAAGGTCTTATTTCCTCTGCAGATATATGGCTAGACCCAGATTTTGTAACTAGCTCAATACCATCTTCTAGCATTACGATTTTAACCACTTCATCATTAGGAAACCTAGCGGCTAAAAAGTCCTTAAAATCCCAATTAAGTGACCACATACAAAAAAGACCTATGCATATAAGATCTATAGCAGGTCTTTCAGGTCGTTTATTAAAATCCCATTTCCTAACAGCTTGGATTTGGCAAGGTCGGCCTACTACCCCTAAGCTTTCTACCCCTTCTTCCTGAGCCGTAATTAGTTTACGAAAGCTGGGTGCCGCCAAAAAGCGTGAGCCTGTAGATTTTTCTAGTTCAGCTACATCCTTAGTAAGTAAGGCAGTAGGACTAATAGCGTCATCAGAGCTAGTTAGCAAAACTCTTTCAACTAATCCTTCCTCCAAAAGAATTTTTAATAAATGGGTAACCGTTCCCCCATTTTGTTGCCCTTCTATGCTTTTTTTAGCTTGCACCTTATACACTTTAAAATAAGCACCTATTTCAACACTTCGGGGTGTATCAGCTAAATAACGCTCATTTACAGCTGCCCAGTCCGTAAATGTACGGGGACATAGCGAATAACAACGGCCCTGGGGTACATTACAGTCAAAACTTAATACTAAATGATCCTCTATGTTCTTAATATAAGGACACCAATCCAAACAAGCACCACAGAGTGCACAAACACCCGTATTTAAGACCTCATTTTTAAGATCCATTCCTCCAGACATTAAGCTCCCTCCTTACAAAATATTTGTATAAAACAAGACCCCCTTTTCCGTGGATGTTCCACAGTATGGAACATCGTTCATATAAATCAGTATTTTTTTTACTAAACATAATTAATATTAGTTATTCGTATCCTATAAGTAATAGTATTAAAAAGTCTGTGTTTTCTTAAAACGAAAAAATTTTAGTAAAAGTATGGAAGTAAATAATAATGCCAGAAAAGACTTTCTAAGCAATATCTACCGCAAGTTAGTTTTGTGAAGATTCCCATTAGTCTAACTATTCTGTACCGATTTAAAATTTTCCTCTTAATTTAGAAATTTTTTTAAAAAGTTTTTATCAAGCAGTGGCGTATAATAAGGCCCTTAGTCCTTATTAGTATCGATAAGCATTTGTAGTCACTATTATTTTAATAATTAGGAATATTCTGTATTGTCTATTAACTTTTGTTTTTCTTAGGTATAATAAAAATTAAGCAAAATTTTAAATTAATTAAACAAGGGGGAGTAATATGTATATCAATGAGTATAAGCGTAAATTAGTTAGTGCCGAAGAAGCAGTAAAAGTGGTTAAAAGCGACGATATAGTTGACTATGGTTTTTTTAATGGCAA
>JAAYRQ010000010.1 GCA_012518685.1 Syntrophomonadaceae bacterium
GCATAAGCGGGAGTATAAAGAATCCATCGATTAGCATTTATAATGAAGAAGCCATTTTATGGTGGGGAAAAGAAAACAAGATATATTATGTTAATCTAGACGAATTAGAGCGGAATGATGATTATAAGCTGCCAACAACTAGCGAAATAGATTTTCAGGAATATTTTAGTGTTTCTGAAAATAAAGTGATTTTCATTAATAATAATGATAAATTATATTTGCAGAAATTAGATGTAGATAGCGAAGCTGAATATCTATGTGAGACAGCCCCTACAGATATATATATAGATAATAACTTAGTCCTTTATGTTGATAAAAACAAGAATTTATCTTCTTATAATTATGAAAATGGGGATAACCATACCTTATATAATACAACTAGTATGCCCCTTAGAATTGCTAGTAATGGCAGGGATATAGTATGGGTGGATAATAACCATGCCTACTGGCTTGCTGGACTTAAAAAGCTAGAAATAATTAATATAAAAAACCAGCTGCTCGAAGGGGAGATAATTCCTTTGTCTGGAAAGGCCATTTACAACAATAACTTTATGCCTACAGAACTAAAAGGGGCTGTTTGGCTTACTTCTAATGAAAAGGTTATTCATATAATTGATAATAAGCTTATTGCCATGGCTCCTGGTAAAGCAGAGGTAAGCTTGGAATATAAGGAAAATAAAATATCATATCAGGTCCTAGTTAAGGAAATAAGCCCACCTACTCCCAAACCTAATAATAAACCTAGAAATGCTAACAGTGCTAACACTAACCAACCAGTTGTGCCAGCATTATCAGCCCAGGATTTATCTGCGTTAAAAAACTTATATCTTTATAACAGGTACTCATATCTATATTTTCCCTGGTACATTCTAGGGGAAAAATTGAATCAGACTAGTTTTTTGAAAAATGTCGAAAAAGATAAATAATAAGTTAAATTAGACTTATTATTTGCTTTTGTCTTATAAAATCTAGTAAATTGATAGAAGATTGTAGCATTTTCTGTTATTATAGGAAAAAAGCTTGCAAAGTAGTTTTATAATTTTTTAATTTATAGCCTTTGATAACTACATATTTTATCTTTGGGCTAAAAAACTAACATGGATAAAGCACTCTTACAACTATATGCCTAAGGAAGGATGATTTGTATGTTTAATTTTAGGAGTATTAAAACTGCCTTATTAACTGCTATGTTACCCTTAGTTGTTTTAGGTATGCTTTCTATCTCTGCTATGGGATATATTTATGCTAAATCCTTAATTAATACAGAAATAGAAGAAAAAATGGCAATCCAGCTAAATTACATAACAGAAGGTATTGAAAAAAGGTTAGCGACTCATAATCAGGTTGCTATAACATTAGCTAAATCAGTAGAGGCTGCCTTAGACACTGCTAATGCAGAAACATATATTTCTATTATTAAAAAACTTCCTTCTACTAATGAAGATACACTAGGATGTGGTATTTGGTTTGAACCTTATCAATTTAAAGAAACAGAAAAGTTTTTTGGTCCTTATGCATATAAAGATGATGGACAAATAGCTTTAACTATGGAATACAGTAATGAAGAATATAATTATTTTATTTATGACTGGTATTTAGATGGTATTAATGCAAATAAAGATACAGCTTGGTCTGACCCCTATTATGATGAAACATCTGATATAACTATGATTACTACTTCTACGAGTTTTGCATACAAATCTGGTGAAATTGCGGGGGTTATTTCAGCAGATATTGATTTAAATAGTGTGCAAAACTTAATTAGTGAAACTAAAGTAGGTAAATCTGGATGGGCTTTTCTGCTTAATGAAGAAGGTTTATACATAGCAGATAATAATATTGATAATGTTATGAAAGAAAATATTACTATGCTTGCCAATGATAGCTTAGCAAATGCAGGAAATAAAATAATAGCTACTCAGAAAGGTAATGTAGAATATACAGATAATAATAATAAATATAATATATATTATGCACAAATCCCCCAAACAAATTGGATAATAGGTCTTACAATTCCCCAAAAAGAACTATATTCCTCTTTGAATACCTTGCTAAGGAATATAACTATAGCCTTTTTATTAAGCTTGTTGCTTGTTATTGTAGGCATCTTACTCTACACTAATAATTTGGCTAGTAAGATGACCAACCTAAAAGAAATTGCAGAACAACTTGCGAAGGGGAATTTTTCAGTTATTTCTGAAATAAGAACGGAGGATGAATTAGGTGCTCTATCAAAAAGTTTTAATACTTTAATTCAAGGAACCAAGGCCTTATTATCTAATACAATGAATGTAAGTAATGAAGTATCTTCCGTTTCAGCTAATTTAGCAGCTACTTCACAAGAGACTGCAGCTAATTCTAATGATATTGCTAGGGTTGTAGAAGAAATTGCTAGGGGTGCAAGTGAACAAGCTGTAGATGCGGAAAAGGCTGCAGTTATTGTTACTTCCTTAGACGAAAAGTTTAAAATATTAAAGGATAACAGCAACAATATGTTTGAAAGTGCAAATGAAGCAAACATAGCTAATGAAAC
>JAAYRQ010000109.1 GCA_012518685.1 Syntrophomonadaceae bacterium
AAAGGAATAAATAAAAACATCATTATTTCTTAATTTGTACAAAGCTCTTGATTCTCTCCTGTTAGATGTAAATATGTCCTTTCTTACAGGATTACCTACTATAATAAGTTTCTTACCTACATCCTTAGGAAAATATTTCTCCGCCTCAGTAAAACTGATTCCTACTAGATCTACGATTTTACTCAAAAGTTTATTCGTTATGCCGGGAAAAACATTTTGCTCTAGTATCATGGTCGGTTTTCTTTTTAAATATGCCGCTAAAACTACAGGCCCGCTAACATATCCACCTGTTCCTAAAACTATATCTGGTTTGAAATCATTAATTATTTTAATAGATTCCATAACTCCTTTTGCGGAAGCAAAGATTGTTCTTATATTATCTATAGTTACTTTTCGTCTTAAATATTTGGCGGTAACCTGTCTAAATTCAAACCCTTCCTTTGGTACTAACTCACTTTCCAAGCTATCTTTACTGCCAACGTATAAAATAACATTGGACTTATCTGCTTCTTGAACTTTTTGAGCTACTGCCAGTGCCGGGTTAATATGACCTCCCGTTCCACCTCCAGTTATTAATACTCTCATAAAATTAACCTCTATATGTATTTGAATATTTCGATATATTTAATAAAATACCCATGGAGCATAGCAAAAACATCAAGGAAGATCCTCCTGCACTAATAAAGGGCAAAGCTCTCCCTGTTGGAGGCATAGAGGATGTTGCGACTGCTATATGTATTATAAATTGTACCAATACTATCACTGTAAGGCCTAATGCAGTTTGACTTCCATAAAAGTCTTCCATATTCATGGATATCCTTAGTCCTCGCCATGCAAATATAACGAAACCAAGCATTAATAAGACACATCCGACAAATCCTAATTCCTCACCTATTACTGAAAAAATAAAATCATTGTAGGCTTCCGGCAAATGGAAAAACTTTTGTCTGCTTTTCCCTATTCCCATTCCAAACAGCCCTCCCGTTCCTAAGGCATAGAGTGAATTTATAATTTGATAGCCTTCGTCTAAGGGGTATTTAAAAGGGTCAAAAAAAACAATTATCCTTGTTATCCGATAGGGATACATGGCAACTAACACTATTATTCCTGCAACAGCAGCCAAAACTAACATTATTAAATGACTTATTTTGGCTCCTGCACAAAAAAACATAACCATCAAGGTTCCACCTAATATTATTGCCGTACTCAAATCGTCCTGCAATGCAATTAAACCACAAAAAAAACCTATATAAAATAAGGAAGGCAAAAATCCCTTAGTAAAGGACGATAGATTTTTTCTATTTCTGCTAAAATAATCAGCCATGTATAAAACACCGCCGATTTTTATTATTTCCGAAGGTTGTAACGACATACCCCCTATTACGATCCACCTTTGGGCACCGTTAGATGCTATTCCTATAACTATAGTAAGTATAGCAAAACCTACACAAGTAATAAGAATTATTCTGTTAAATTTTTTGTATATTATGTATGGTAAATTAGCAAAAAATATCATTCCTAAAAGCCCGATGCCTGCTGCAACCACCTGCTTCCTAAGAAAAAAGAAGGGATCTCCTCCATACTTGTAGTATCCATCAGGATAGCTGGAGCTGTAAACCATTAAGAACCCAAACAATACTAATAAAACTATAATAAAAACCAGCACCCAGTCTACAGTCCTGCTTTTAGTTTTACGTAACTCCTCCATAATAATTTACCCTTTCTTTAAAATCTTTACCTCTGACTTCGTAATTAGGGTACATTCCCCAGCTGGCACATGCCGGCGACAGAAGGACATTAGTTCCTTCTACAGCTAATTCAAAACTTTTTTTCACAGCCTCATCCATAGTTTTAACTTTGTATATATTAGTAAATTTGTATTTTTGGGCACACTCTTCTATTTTATCGGCAGTTTGACCGAGAAGAATCAATGCTTTTACTTTATTATCAAAAGATTTTATTAAATCGTCATAAGACGATTTTTTATCGTATCCTCCTGCAATTAAAATAATAGGTTTATCTATACTGTCAACAGCTTTAATAGAAGAATCCGGATTAGTTCCTTTGGAATCATTATAAAATTTAACTTTATTAAATTCCCCTACAAATTCTAATCGATGTTCAACCCCTTTAAATTGCCTCAGAACCTTTTCAATTATCCTACTATTAATTTCTAAGGCCAAAGCCACTGCTGCAGCAGCCATTGCATTTTCCAAATTATGTTTCCCCGGTATGAATATATCTTTTATGCTTATTATAGGCTCAATATTTTCACCATTCTTATAAACTACTAGGTCATTTTCAAGGTAAATTCCTTCTTCTAAAACTCTATCTGAACTGAAAAATATTTTTTTTGCCTTTATACTATCGGAAAATTTCCTTATTGTTTCATCTTCATAATTTAATATTGCATAATCATTCTCATCTAAATTAACTAGATTTTTAAATTTTGCTTGAATATAATTTTCTAAAGTATGGTGGTAATCTAAATGATCAGAACTTATATTAGTTAGAACACTTATACTAGGTTTATATTTATAAGTTCCTGCCAATTGAAAACTGCTTACTTCCGCTACAAGAATAGTATTTTCATCTGAATTAATCCCATCTTCGAAAATCCCAACCCCTATATTACCTGTAAGCTTAAAGTTTTTACCACTTTCTTTTATTATTTCTCCCGTTAAACTCGTAGTCGTAGTTTTACCATTAGTTCCTGTTATGGAGACGATTTTAGCCTTAGTAACTCTATAGGCTGCTTCTATATCGCTAATAACTTCTATATTGTTTCTTATAAGCTTTTGAATTATAGGCACACTATACTTTATACCAGGGCTTTTTATTGCAAAATCTAATATTTCCATATTAATTTTATCTACTTCATCACCGAAGAAATATTCAACGTCAATTCCCCTAAGTTGTTCTAGTCTTTCCTTTAACTGTTCTTTTGAAGCTTCATCAAATGCATAAATTTTCGCCCCTATTTTGTTTAAGCCCTTTATACATGAAATACCGGAAACTCCAAGTCCCACTACTAATATATTCTTCATTTTCCTATTCTCCTAAAAAAGCCCACTATAATTTTATGTTATTATACTGAATAAATTCCTATAAAAGCCAATATTAAAGTTACAATCCAAAATACACCTACTACCTTGGTTTCTTTCCAACCCATCATTTCAAAATGGTGGTGGATAGGTGCCATTCTAAAAACTCTTTTTTTAGTCCTTTTGTAATAGAGTACTTGTATTATTACAGACAGAGCTTCTGCAAAGTATATTCCTCCTATTATAGGGATTAACAATACAGTATTTGAAATTACTGCAACTGCAGCTACAGCTCCTCCCAAAGCTAAAGAACCAGTATCCCCCATAAATACCTTGGCAGGATTTGCATTATGTTTTAAAAATCCGAGACAAGATCCCGTTACGGCGGCACTTACTAATGCAATTCCTTGATAGATAGGATTAACATCTTTCGAACTATTAGCAATTAAACTGAAGGCTGCCATTACTATAAGTGTTACTCCTGTGTTTAGCCCATCTAAACCGTCTGTTAAATTCACCGCATTAACGAGACCTATTACTACGATTGTTACGAAAGGTATATATAGAATTCCTAAGTCTATGTAAGCATTAATGAAGGGAATAACTAATGTTGTACCCATAACACTGTAGCTTGATCCGTACCAAGCAAGTAGTAATGAAAAAATAAGCTGACCTAGAATTTTTTGATAGGCTCGAAGTCCTAAGTTCCGTCTTAATACTACCTTTATAAAATCATCTATGAATCCTATAGTTCCAAATCCTATCATAAAAAATATAACTGCCCATACTTCCTGGGTAAAAAACCTACTGCTTATAATCGCTATTAAAATTGCTATTACAATAATAATTCCACCCATTGTAGGGGTTCCCGACTTACTGTAGTGGCTTTTAGGGCCTTCTTCCCGGATACTTTGTCCTACTTTAAGTCTCTTTAATATAGGGATTACAACAGGTCCCAAAAACAGTGATATTAAAAAGGATACTATTATTACTTTTACTATTTGTCCATTGCCTTGCATGTTAACTCCTTATAACCCTCGTTTTTTCTCCACATCTTTTATTGCTTGTTTTGCAATCATTGTTTCATCATAGGGAACTTTCTCTATTCCCATATCCTGAAATGGCTCTGTTGATTTCCCCGCCAACAGTATTACATCCTTACTTTTACAATTATCAATAGCATAATATATGGCTTGATCTCGCTCGATTATTATTTTGTATTTGCCCTTATATTTTTCTACACCCTTAGCTATTTCCATACATATTTCATATGGGTCTTCGAATCTTGGGTTATCAGATGTAAGTATGCTTAAATCACAATACTTCCCTGCTATTTCCCCCATAGGGGCACGTCTGGATAAATCTCTTTCTCCACCGGCACCGAACATTACGATTTTTCTTCCTTCTGCAAACTCATTTATTGTTTCCATAACTTTTTGCAAACCATCAGGTGTATGGGCAAAATCAAGTATTATGGTACAATCCAATTTATTTGGAAGAATTTCAAACCTACCTGTTACACCTTTTATTTCTCCTAATGCAGCAATAACATGGTCGGTATTTGCCCCTAACACATAGGCTGCACCTAAAGCTCCTAAAGAATTTAAAACACTAAAGGTGCCTGGGGTATTAACATGCGCTTTCTTTTCTACTCCTAAAATGTTAAGGTCAAATGAAGTACCCTTCATAGTTGTTTCTAAGTTTGATGCCTTAATATCGGCAGGATTTTCCACACCTATAGATATGGCTTTTACACCTTCTTCTTTAAGTTCTCTGTATAATCTTTGGCCGTAAGGATCATCTACATTGATAATATTGTTGATTTTAGTAAGATGAAATAACTTTTTCTTAGCTAGGTAGTAATTTTCCATAGTGTCATGAAAATCTAAATGATCTCTGGTAAGATTGGTGAAAATCCCCACATCTATTTGAACATTATCTACTCGGTTAAGTTCAAGAGCATGAGAAGAAACCTCTAAGAAACAATGAGAAATATCTTTTTCTTTCATCATTTTCAAATAACGCTGTATGTCAGAAGCTTCCGGTGTCGTATTGTCTATCTTAATTTTCTTAGAATCAATAAGAACACCCATAGTTCCTATTATTCCTGATTTTTCGCTTAAATAATCATAGATTCCTTTTAATAAATATGTAGTGCTAGTCTTGCCGTTTGTTCCCGTAACTCCAACAACACTCATGGTTTCAGAGGGTTTATTATATATAATGTTTGCCGCTTTTGCCATAATTTCTCTAGACGATTTTACAAGAATGAAATTTGATTTTCCCTTAAATTCCTCCGGGATTTCTTCGCACATTATAACAGAGGCACCGTTTTTTAGAGCGCTGCTAATATACTTATGTCCATCATCGGTAAAACCTTTTATTGCAACGAATAAATCATTTTTACCAGCCCTTCTGGAATCATTAGTAATACCTGCTATTTCAACATTCTCGCTACCATCATAGCTTATATATTCTATTTCTTTCAGCAAATTTCTAATATTCATAAAAGTATCCCTCTCTAATTGTATGTAAGTATGTGCAATTTTATCATAATTAAAATCTAAATACAAGAATGTATAATTCTTAATGGCAGGCTATTCAAAGTGTCGCGAAAAATTTCGGCCACGAATAATTCTAAAGCTCATTCCGGATAAAAATCC
>JAAYRQ010000110.1 GCA_012518685.1 Syntrophomonadaceae bacterium
GCATTTAACTTGGGTAAAGAGGAATATGCCGTAGATGTTTTAAATGTTCAAGAAATAGAGCGATTACTTAATATTACTAGGGTGCCTAGGACTCAGGATTATATTGAAGGTGTGATTAATTTAAGGGGTAATATAGTGCCTGTTGTTAATTTACACAAGAAATTCTCCTTAGAAAGTATAGGTGTTGAAGATGATAAAAGAATTATAGTTTTTCAATTTGAAGAATTGCAAGTAGGTATAATTGTTGACGAGGTATCAGAAGTACTTAGATTAAATGTCAATGATATAGAGGAAACAGCTAAAGTATATAGTTCTATTAGTGCTGAACACATTAAAGGGATCGCTAAAATTAATGATAGATTATTAATTCTTTTAGATTTACTGAGAATATTGGAAATATAGGGCGGGGTGGTGAAACAACTTGGTAGAAGACTTCAATGAGTTATCATCTATCCAAATCGATGCTTTAAAGGAAATTGGCAACATAGGGGCTGGAAATGCTGCTACAGCTTTAGCCCAAATGGTTAATGCTAAAATTGACATGAATGTCCCTAAAGTTAATATATTACCATTTGCAGAGGTGCCTGACTTGATTGGTGGGGCGGATTCGCATGTTGTAGGAATATACTTTAATGTTACTGGCCGTGCACCTGCTAGTATTTTATTTATTCTGCCTATAGACAAGGCTATAATACTTTGTGATATGCTTTTTGGTAAAAATATTGGCGACACATCAGCTGATGATTTTGGTGAAATGGAAATGTCTGCTATGATGGAATTGGGCAATATATTATCTGCCACTTATTTAAATGCTTTAGCTATGTTTACTAATATAGATTTTATACCTTCTGTGCCAGCCCTAGGTATAGATATGGCAGGTGCTATTATTGATGCTGTCTTAGCCCAATTTGGAGAAGTTGCCGATCATGTGTTAGTACTAGATACTGAATTTAAAAAAGAAGCTACAGATGTGGTAGGTTATTTTTTCTTACTTCCAGAGCCTGGCTCTTTAAGTAGTATTTTATCTGCACTTGGGGTGAATTTTTAAATGGGAAAAATAATTCAAGTAGGTATGGCTGACTTAAAATTAGCAAAAACTCCAGATAAATTGATGACAGCTGGTCTAGGCTCTTGTATCGGGATTTGCGTTTTTGATAAAAATGTCGGTGTGGGGGGGTTGGCTCATATTATGCTACCTTCTAGTACTTTGGCAAAAAGCAATCTCAACCATGCTAAGTTTGCTGATACTGCTATTGTGCTTTTATTAGATGAATTAGAGAAAATGGGTTGTAGCCGTAGTAGATTACAGGCTAAATATGCTGGCGGTTCCCAAATGTTTAAGTTTTCTGGGGATAGCGATATTATGAAAATTGGACCTAGAAATGCTGAAGCTGTTGGAGAGCACTTAAATAAACATCGTATTCGTGTTTTAGCAAGTGATACAGGCGGTAATTATGGTAGAACTATTACCTTTGATCCTAAAACAGGGGATTTATTAGTAAGGACTATTGGACATGGGGAGAGAATTATTTAATGGCCGCTGATTTAACAAATCTGTGGATAGAATATAAAGAAAATAATTCTATTGAGGCAAGAGATGAATTAATAATCCATTTTGCACATTTGGTTAAGTATGTTGCCAGTAGGTTAGCTATTAATTTATCATCAGTTGTAGAATTTGATGAATTAGTTTCCTATGGCATTGAAGGCCTTATAGATGCTATTGAAAAATTTGATTATAAAAGAAATATAAAATTCGAAACTTATGCAATAACCAGGGTCAGAGGTTCAATGATTGACGGTCTTCGGGCTATGGATTGGGTACCAGTATCTGTCCGACAAAAAAGTAAAGAGGTTGAAAAAACCTATGCCAGACTAGAAAGTGAATTAGCTCGCACTCCTACTGATAATGAAGTCGCTGAGGCAATGGGTATTAGCATAGATGAATTATTACATATATTAAAAGAAATTGCGGGGACGGCGATAATATCATTAGATGATTTTTTACCTGGTGAAGATACAGGTGATAAGAAGAAGCGTATAGTGGACATTATTGAAGATGATAATAATCCAGATATACTAGAATTACTTGAACTATCCGATACAAAAGATATTCTAGCCAATTCTATTTCTCGGTTGCCAGAAAAGGAAAAATTAGTGGTGTATTTTTATTATTATGAGGGTTTAACTTTAAAAGAAATTGGAGCGGTTTTAAACTTGTCTGAATCTAGGATATCACAACTTCATACAAAAGCTATTTTAAGATTGAGGGGTAGCCTTAGTAAGAAAAAGAACTTAGTTGTGTAATTTTGTAGGGGGTTTATATATGAGTGAAAATCAAGTAAATAAAGATGGGGACATAAAAATATTATTTAATAATAATAAACTTAAAGCTTTCTTAGAAATTGTACCGCCCTTAGGCGAAGGGAAAGTTCCTACCGAAGAAGATGTTTTAAAAAAAGTTGCAGAACTAAATATTGTGGATGTAAAAAATGATGCCATCAAAGAGGCTTTATTAGAAAAAAACTGGGGCGAAAAATTCTTAATTGCTGAAGGACGGTCGGCCATAGATGGTGTAAGCGCTAAAGTGGAGTTTAAGTTTCCCTCTTTGGCAGAACGTTTGGGTCCTAAAATTGATGCTGAGGGAATAGCAGATTACCACAATCTAGGGCTAGTGTATAATGTTAAAATGGGCGAAGTGTTAGCGATAAAAACCCCAGCTACTGAAGGAACACCTGGGGCGGATGTTACTGGTAAAGAGATTCCTGCCAAAAAAGGTGTGGATCTAAGAATACCCCTAGGAAAAAATACTATATGTGATGAAAATGAAACTCGGGTTTTAGCTGCAATAGATGGCAATGTTAATGTAAGGGATAGCAAAATAGTGGTTGACCCAGTTTTTGAGGTTAATGGAGATCTTGATTTTTCCATAGGTAATATTGATTTTGTGGGTGATGTTATAATTAATGGTAATGTCAATACAGGCTTTATGATTAATGCTGGGGGTAACATAGAAGTTAAAGGTTTTGTAGAGGGAGCCAAGTTGCTTGCTGATGGTGATATAATAATTAGAGGTGGTATTACTACTGGTCATAAAGGTCTAGTTAAAGCTAATGGCGATATATCAGCCCGCTTTGTAGAAAATTCACAAATCGAAGCAGGTGGGGATGTGATTGTTAGGGAAGCTATTATGCAATCTTTAGTTAAAGCAGGTCGTAATGTTAAGGTAACAGATAGAAAAGCTACTATTTTAGGGGGGACAGTTCAAGCAGCTGAAGAAGTTGAATCAAGGGTAATTGGCTCGCAATTAGCTACTAAAACCACTATTGAGGTAGGGGTTAATCCTCATTATAGGGAAGAATTATATGTCTTAAATAAAGAAAGAAATGAAAAAAGACTAGTAATGGATAACCTTAATCATAATTTGCAGATATTTCAAAGAAGTGGTGTTAATCCCGAGAACCTAACTCCTAAAAGAAAATTAGCCCTAGTTAAAATGTTAGATAATTTTAAAAATATTAGAAAAGAAGTTAAGGAAATTGAAGAAAGAATAATATTTTTAGAAAATGAATTTAATAAAATACAAAATGCCAAGGTCAAGGCTGTAGATATAGTATATCCAGGAGTAAGAATTACGATAGGGCAAGCCAATTACTTAATTAATGATCCTATTAAATTTTCAGCTTTTGTACTAGACGAGGGGGAAGTTAGAACTGCTGCTCTAGATTAAAGGAGGGCGATTTAATGACTATTAGAAGTATTGATTTACAAGTTTTAGTACAAAAAACAGCAGAAGTATCTAAAATACAGCAGGCTATGCAGTCACAGGCTAATAGCAAACAACAAGAAAACTTGCAACAAATTACGGATTTTAATAAGAATGTTTCCCAAACAGTTACTAAGAACAGGGAAACTGAGCATAAGCGGGTTCGAGATGAGGAAGAAAAAGAAAGAAAAAGAAAAAATAAATCCGAAAATAAAAAAGATGAAGATGATAATCAAGGTATAGATATTATTGTATAGCTTAGCATAGGGAGGTGTTTTCGATAGTTGAGTTACTAATTGCAATAACTATATTATTAATCGGACTAGTTATTTATAGCGTTTTTACACAAAAAAATAGTATTGATAGTTTTTCATCTGAATTTATAGAAGTAATAGAAGAAGCTAATTATCTAAGGGATGAATTGAAATTACTTATGGAAAATGCTATAGAAATTTCGGGGGTTATTGTTGATGGGGTTGACAAAAGGATAAGCATTGATAATAGTGATAGCTTAGCAAAAAACAAGCTGGTTTTAGATGAGCTTAGTTTACAAAATCTGGCCAAACAATATGGTTTAACTACAGAACAGGTAGATAGCTTATTAAAAGATCTTGAAAATAATTATACTAATACCACTACTGATATTTTAAAAATAGAGTTTGAAAATACAGATACCAACTTCATAAATCCAGAAGATAATGTGTTCTATCCAAAATCTAATAAAAATAATTTCTTAACGGTTGTTAATGAAACTAATAATGATTCATTTTGGGCAGATAAGGAATATATTACTGCAGAAATAATAGATTTACATAATCAAGGGTATTCTATTAAAGAAATCGCTAAACTTTTGAATAAAGGTCAAGGTGAAATTAGTTTATTATTAAACTTGTCTAAAAACTTTAAAGCTATATAAGATTTATTTTAAAATTAAAATAAGTCTTTTTTTTTGCAAAATAATATGGAATCTTGCAAAACCTATTATGGTTGTGGTATATTAATTTTTGGTAATTACACACGCTAAAGGATTTAGTAAAAGGTGCTAGAAGTTTTTTCTTGTCTTTACTAAAGATGAAATTAGCGGAGGAATAAAACTATAAGGAGGTAAGATAATGTCAGTAATTACTATGAAACAACTCTTAGAAGCGGGGGTTCATTTCGGTCATCAAACTCGTAGATGGAACCCTAAAATGGCACCTTACATTTATATGGAGAGGAATGGCATCTATATTATTGATTTGCAACAAACTGTCAAAAAGTTTGAAGAAGCTTATGACTTTGTGAAAAATGTGGTTGCAGATGGACAGGATGTACTATTTGTAGGTACCAAAAAGCAAGCTCAAGAAACAACCATGGAAGAGGCTATCCGCTGTGATATGCACTATGTTAACCAGCGTTGGCTGGGTGGTATGTTGACCAACTTCAAAACTATTAAAAGAAGGGTCCTGAGATTAAAACAGTTAACCGAGATGGAAGAGTCAGGTGCCTTTGAAGTATTAACTAAAAAAGAGGTTGCTAAGCTTATTAATGAAAGGGAAAGGCTAGAAAGATTTTTGGGTGGTATTAAGGATATGGAAAAACTGCCTGGGGCTATTTTTGTAGTTGATCCTAGAAAAGAAAGAATAGCAGTGGCTGAAGCTAGAAAACTTAACATCCCTGTAGTATCTATTGTTGATACTAACTGTGATCCCGATGAGATTGATTATGTTATTCCTGGTAATGATGATGCCATAAGGGCAGTAAAACTTATTACAGCTAAGATAGCTGATGCTGTTATTGAGGGCAGACAAGGGGAACAAGGGATTAGTTAAATAGAAATTTTAGGGGTGTTAATTCCAATATGCACCCCTTTTTAAAATAACTTTTTGATAAATAATTATTAAAATAAAACTTAGGAGGTTTTTAACTTGGTAACTGCGGCAATGGTGAAAGAACTGCGAGAAAGAACAGGCGCAGGTATGATGGATTGTAAAAAAGCCTTAGTAGAAACTAACGGTGATATTGAAAAAGCTATAGATGAGTTAAGAACTAAAGGGCTGGCTAAAGCTGCTAAGAAAGCAGGAAGAATAGCTAGCGAAGGTGTAGTAATTTCTTATATCCATGGTGGTGGTAGGATTGGAGTATTAGTAGAAGTAAACTGTGAAACAGACTTTGTGGCTAAAACTGATGAATTTAAACAATTAGCTTATGATATAGCTATGCAAGTAGCTGCCTCTAATCCAGAATATATAAGCCGCGAAGAAGTACCTGAAGAGGTAATTATTAGGGAAAAGGAAGTATTAAAAGCCCAAGCACTTGAAGAAGGCAAACCCGAAAAAATAATAGACAAAATGATTGAAGGTAGAATTGAAAAGTTCTATAAAGAGAAATGTTTAGTAGAACAGGACTTTATAAAGGAGCCTGATAAAACAGTTCAGGAATTAGTACATGAAAATGTTGCGAAAATAGGCGAAAATATATCTATACGCAGGTTTTCTAGATATGAAGTAGGAGAAGGCATAGAAAAAGATACAGTTGACTTTGCTACTGAAGTTATGTCGCAAATTAAATCATAGTTAATGGGGGTTAGTATTTTGCAACAACCCAAATATAGAAGAATTGTATTAAAGCTAAGTGGTGAAGCTTTAGCAGGTACTGATGGACATGGTATAAATCATGAAATCCTGACATCCATATCTAAGCAGATTGTAGAAGTAATAAATCTTGGAGTTGAGGTAGCTGTAGTAGTAGGCGGAGGTAACATCTGGCGTGGAGTAGCGGGAAGTGCCAGGGGTATGGATAGAGCTACTGCTGATTATATGGGCATGTTAGCTACCGTTATAAATGCCTTAGCTTTACAAGATGCCCTAGAGAATTTAGATATGGGCACTAGGGTTTTATCAGCTATAGAAATGAAAGAGATTGCAGAACCATATATAAGGAGAAGGGCTATTAGGCATTTGGAAAAAGGCAGGGTAGTTATTTTTGCTGCAGGTACGGGGAACCCTTATTTTTCCACAGATACCGCAGCAGCTCTTAGATCAGCAGAAATTGAAGCGGATGTAATATTAATGGCTAAAAAAGTAGATGGAGTGTATGATTCAGACCCTATTAAGAATCCTAATGCTAAAAAATATGAGGATTTAGAATATATTGAGGTTCTGAATAAGGGTTTAGGGGTTATGGATTCTACTGCTGCCTCATTGTGTATGGATAATGAAATACCTATTATTGTTTTTGATTTAACCAGGGAAGGCAATATTATGAAAGCAGTAATGGGCGAAGATATTGGTACCTATGTAGGGAGGTAATTTTATGGTTAGTGATATTTTAATAGACGCGGAAGAGCGTATGCAAAAATCTATTGAATACCTTAAAGAAGATTTGGCAACCTTAAGGGCTGGTCGTGCTAATCCCGCTATGTTAGATAAGATTATGGTTGATTATTATGGTGAGCCTACTCCTATTAATCAGTTAGCAAATATAACTATTCCAGAAGCTAGGTTAATTGTAATACAACCTTGGGATAAATCTAGCATGCCAGAAATAGAAAAGGCTATTTTAAGATCTGATTTAGGAGTTAATCCTAATAATGATGGTAATGTAATTCGCATAGCTATTCCACAACTAACTGAGGAAAGACGGAAAGATATTGTAAAAGTTGTAAGGAAAAAGGCTGAGGAGGGAAAGGTAGCTGTCCGTAACATTAGAAGGGAAAGTAACGATTTACTTAAAACTAGTGAAAAAGACAAACTAATATCTGAAGATGAAAATAAAAAAGCGACTGATGATATTCAGAAGTTGACAGATAAATACATTAAGGAAATTGATCTTGTATTGCAAGCTAAGGAAAAGGATATAATGGAAGTATAAAATTACTTCTATTATAATATTGAATAGTAACTTTAAACCCCCTTCTATATAGGGGGTTTTGTACTAAAAATTATTTATTATTATGCTTTTGAAAAGAGGGGTCTTTTTGTCTAAAGGAACATCTAATATTAAAAAGTTAATTAATCCTGAAAAAATACCTCGGCATATAGCTATTATAATGGATGGGAATGGTCGCTGGGCAAAGAAAAAGTTTATGCCTAGAACTATGGGACATCGTGCTGGAATGACCTCATTAAAAAAAGTAGTAATGGCAGCTTCTGAATTAAAAATCCCTATACTAACTGTCTTTGCTTTTTCGACGGAAAACTGGAAAAGACCAGAAGAAGAAGTAAGCTACTTAATGAACCTGTTAGTAGAATACTTAAATAAGGAATTAGAAGAACTACATCAAAATAATATAAAAATACAAATGTTAGGTAATAACCAAAACTTACCTAATAATTGTAGTTTAGAAATAGATAAGGCTATAGCAAAGACTGCTAATAATAAGGGCATGGTTTTTAATATTGCACTTAATTACGGTGCTAGGGACGAAATATTATCGGCAGTTAAAACCTTATATGGTAAAATACAAACTAAGGAAATTATGCTCGAAGATATTAATGAGAAATTATTTTCTAGTTACTTATCTACTAGTGGTATGGTTGATCCTGACTTGCTCATAAGGACTGCGGGGGAAAAGAGAATAAGTAATTTTTTATTATGGCAGATTGCCTACAGTGAATTATGGTTTACTAAGGTTTTATGGCCAGATTTTACCGAAGGTGATTTATGGAAAGCAATTTATGATTATCAACAAAGAGATAGAAGATTTGGCGGATTAAGTTTAAAATAATTGAGTGAGGAAGCAATGTTAAAAGAACGCATTATTAGTGGCATTATTGGCATAAGTATTATTTTAGCTATCCTTTATACTGGAGGGGTATATTGGATAGTGTTTTTTGCTTTATTGGGCATAGCAGCTTTATATGAGTTTCACCGTATGTTGCAATTTAATTATAATCCTTCATTATTATTAAGTCTTATATTTTTTTTATTAATTATGTTTTACAATTATAATAATTGGTTTATATACTCTTTAGTTCTTTTTATGTTTTTTTTAGTCATATATTTGGTTATAGGCTATCCTAGAATAAATATTGTTGACATAGCATTAAGCATATTTCCCGCATTATATATAGGTTTTGCTTTAAGTTTTGTTTTATTAATTTTGGATAATTCTCAATCTTTTCTAATAATGTTAGCCATATTTTTGCTTACTTGGAGCAGTGATATAGGTGGCTATCTGTTTGGAAGCCTATGGGGGAAACGGAAGATTGCACCAATTATAAGTCCTAATAAAACATTAGCAGGCTCTATAGGTGGTGTTTTTCTGAGCTTTCTAGTAATTTTAGCTTTTTTAAATTTAGTTTCATTAGGTAAATATGATAATGTAAGCATGATTATTTTAGCAGTGCTTGCTAGCCTTGCTGCACAGTTGGGGGACTTGTTTATTTCTAGTGTAAAAAGGGCTTTTACTATAAAGGATACTGGCAGTCTAATTCCAGGACACGGTGGTGTTTTGGATAGGTTTGATAGCTTTTTTTTGGTCTTACCTATAGTATATTGCCTACTTAATATTCTATAGATTAGGGAGGAAAGATATGTTAGAACCTGATTTGGTAAAGTATTTAAAGACTTTAACTAAATTGACTATTTTCGTAATGGCACTAGTAGCTATTTATCTTTTATTTACTTTCGTTTTCCCTATTTTAGGAAAAACTTTAGCTTATATTCCTACCCTTATTCTACCTTTTATATTAGCTGTTATTATTGCGGTTTTAGTTGAACCTGTAGTAGTTTTTTTTGAAACCAAGGCTAGAATGAAAAGGGGATTAGCTGTGGCAATTAGCTTGTTTGTGGTAGTGGGTGGTTTTTTTTATATAGTTTCTTTGTTAATTACAAAAATTATTTATGAAATTACAGGAATGACCCCTCAGATTGTAGCTTATTCTGATATCGTTGCCCAAAAAATTGTTACGGCCATTGCTGATTTGAAAGTTTTTTATGTAGGGATGAACTTGCCTTCCGAAGCACAGAGTGCCATTCAAGATAATTTACAAAATACTATTCTTTTGTTTAGACAGCTTTTAGAAAGCTTAGTAAATTCCTTGGCAAAAATATTAACAGCCTTACCTGGTATGTTTGTATTCTTACTTATTGCTACTGTAGCTACTTTTTTTATTATTAAAGATAGGGCCTTACTGAGAAGTTTTTTCTTGCAGATTATTCCCATTAATGCTAGGGGCAAGACCAGAGAAGTTATTGTAGAACTTTTTAATTCCTTGGTAGGTTTTCTTAAAGCTTATAGTATTTTAATTACTATTACTATGATTACTACTATGATTGGTTTAAAAATTTTAGGGGTTAAGTATGTCTTAACTATTGGAATTGTTACGGGATTACTGGATATTTTGCCTATTCTAGGTCCAGGGACACTTTTTATACCCTGGATTTTATGGGAGTTTATCTCTGGCAATACAGGCTTAGGTGTTAGTCTATTAGTCTTATATGGCACTATTTCTGTGGTTAGACAGTTTTTAGAACCTAAGATTATTGGTGATAACATTGGTTTGCACCCTTTAGCGACTTTATTTTCTTTATATGTAGGTTTAAAATTGGGGGGAGTAGTAGGTATGATACTAGGTCCTGTTACGGTAGTAATTATTATGGCTTGTTTTAGGGCGGGGGTTTTTGATAGTTTAAACTGGAGGAAAGATTAGTGATAAATGATAAACAAAATATTGTAATATTAGGCTCTACAGGCTCTATTGGTACCCAAGCATTGGAAATAGTTGATAACCATCCAGATAAATTTCAGGTAGTTGGTTTAGCTGCCAAAGATGAAGTTAAAGAAGTATCTTATCAAATTCAAAAATATAATCCCCATATAGTAGCCATTGGTTCTGAAATAGCTTATCGGGAACTCAAGCGGGAATGGGGAAATAAGGCTAATATTGTTATGGGTATAGAGGGTTTATCTGAAGTAGCCGCCTATGATCTAGCGGATATCACCTTGGTAGCTTTAAGTGGTGCAATTGGCATTTTGCCTACTTTAGCAGCAATTAGAGCTAAAAAAAGGATTGCCTTAGCTAATAAAGAAACCTTAGTAGCAGCAGGGGATATTGTGATGGAGGAAGTAAATACTAATGGGGTGGAATTAATTCCTGTTGATAGTGAACATTCTGCCGTATTCCAGTGTCTATTAGGGGAGGAAAAGTATTTAGAAAATATTTGGCTTACAGCTTCTGGAGGACCATTTAAAAATTATTCTCAGGAAGAATTAGAACAGGTCACTGTTAAAATGGCTTTAAAACATCCTAATTGGTTGATGGGGCCTAAGATTACAATTGATTCGGCTACCTTAATGAATAAGGGCTTGGAAGTAATAGAAGCCCATCACTTATTTGCTACTGCTTATGATAATATTAAGGTGGTTGTTCAACCTGAAAGTATTATACATTCAATGGCTGAATTTAGTGATGGTTCTGTTCTAGCACATTTAGGTACCCCGAATATGAAAATTCCTATTCAGTATGCTTTTACTTACCCAAAACGACTCTCAACTATGGTTAATAAGTTGGATTTTACTGAATTGGGGCAATTACATTTTGCTAAGCCTGATGTAAAACGCTTTCCTGCCTTGCAATTAGCTTATGAGGCAGGTAGGATGGGTGGTAGTATGCCTACAGTTTTAAATGCTGCAAATGAGGTAGCGGTTCATAATTTTTTAAATGAAAAGATTTCTTTTACGATGATTCCTACTATAGTTAAAAATGTATTGTATGAACATAAGGTTGTGGTTAAGCCTAGCTTATCAAGCATATTAGAGGTGGATAGTTGGGCTAGAATTAGAAGTGCTGAATTATGTAGCTAGGGGGATAGTTTATGTCAATTATATATACGCTTTTAATTATCGCGGTTTTAGTGTTGGCTCACGAATGGGGCCATTTTATTGTAGCCAGACGAATAGGCATTCCTGTACATGAATTTGCCTTAGGTTTTGGTTATAAACTCTTTTCGGTAACTAAGAATGGGGTAGAATACTCTTTCCGCCTGATACCTTTAGGTGGATTTGTCCGTATGGCTGGCGAGGATTATGGTGATGATTTTACAGATGCTGCAGGGTATAGTAGCAGAACTCCTCTGGAAAAGATTAGTGTAGCCTTTGCGGGTCCTTTTATGAATTTTGTTTTGGCCATTGTTATTTTTATTATAATTTATGCTTTTGTGGGAATTCCTAATCCTACTGAAGCTCCTATCTTGGGGCAGGTAATGGAAGACAAGCCTGCTTATAGTGCAGGGCTATTAGAAAATGATAAGATTACAGAGGTAGCTGGAGTAAAAGTAAATAGTTGGCAAGAATTCACTGATATTATTAGTACTACTGAGGCTGGTACTAGCTTAGAAATCTTAGTCAATCGTAATAATGAATTAATTACAGTTGTTGTTATCCCTGAATTTGATAAGGGTAGTAATTCTACTATAATTGGGGTATTGCCCTTGGTTAATTATGATAAGCAAAGTATTTTAACTGCAATTGGGCTCGGTTTGCAACAAACTTATGAATTAACTACTCTTTTATTAGCGGCATTATGGACCTTAGTTACTGGGGGGGCTTCTATGCAAGATTTAGCTGGGCCCGTTGGTATTACTAAGTTAGTCGGGGAAGTAGCCCAAATAGGCTGGATATTTTTATTAAATTTTGCAGCGTTTTTGAGTATTAATTTAGGAATTTTGAATCTATTACCTATTCCAGCTTTAGATGGTAGTAAAATAGTATTTGCGACTATTGAAGGTGTTAGAAAAAAGCCTATTTCACCAGAAAAAGAAGGGTTTATCCATTGGTTAGGTTTTCTGTTTTTAATGCTTTTAATCGTAGTTGTAACTTATAATGACATATTAAGATTATTTAAGGGATGATAAATATTGAGGCGTGATACTAAAGTCATTACAATAGGTCAGGTCAAGGTTGGGGGGCATAATCCTGTTACTGTCCAGTCTATGACCACTACTGACACTAGGGATACTGCTAAAACAATTGCTCAAATTAAAGAATTAGAAGGAGCAGGCTGCGAAATTATTAGGCTAGCTGTTATTGATGAGGAGGCGGCTAATAGTATTGCGGTTATTAAAGAGGCTATTAACATTCCTTTAGTAGCTGATATTCATTTTGATTATAAATTAGCCTTACTTAGTGCTAAGGCTGGGGCTGATGCTTTGCGAATTAATCCTGGTAATATTGGAGAAAAGTATAAGGTGCAAGAAGTGGTTAATATATGCAGTGATCTAGGTCTGCCCATTCGTATAGGGGTTAATGCTGGTTCCTTAGATAAAAAGATTCTAACTAAGTATGGTGGAGTTAATGCTTTAGGCATGGTTGAAAGTGCCCTAAATAATATTCATATATTAGAAGATATGAATTTTGATAATATTAAGATTTCTCTAAAAGCCTCTTCTATCTTTTTAACTGTAGAAGCATATGAGCTAATGGCCGAAAAAGTTAGATATCCATTACACTTGGGCATTACTGAAGCTGGAACTAAAGATAGGGGATTAATAAAATCTGCTATGGGCTTGGCTTTGCTATTGAATGAAGGGATTGGAGACACTATAAGGGTTTCTTTGACTGCTGATCCTCTAGTTGAGGTGTGGGCAGGCTATGAAATATTAAAAAACCTGGGTTTACGACAAAGGGGTATCGAATTAATATCTTGCCCTACCTGTGGTAGGTGTGAAATTGATTTAATTAATATTGCTAATGAAGTAGAAACAAGGCTACAAGGTTATAGTAAACCACTTAAAATAGCGGTTATGGGCTGTGTAGTAAATGGACCAGGCGAAGCTAAAGAAGCTGATTTTGGTATTGCAGGTGGCCGGGGTTTTGGACTATTGTTTAAAAAAGGAAAAGTAATACGCAAGGTACAGGAAGACTTACTCGTTAATGAACTTATTAAGGAAATAAACAATTCAATCTAGGAGGAAATTATCGTGAAAGCATCAGAACTATTTTATCCTACACTTCGTGAAGTGCCTAGTGAGGCTGAAATTATTAGCCATCAATTATTATTAAGGGCGGGCTTTATTAGGAGAACAACTGCAGGGGTATATAGTTATTTACCTTTGGGTTATCGGGTTATTAGAAAAATAATGCAGATTGTGCGAGAAGAAATGGATAGGGCAGGCGGACAAGAAGTATTAATGCCTATTATTCAGCCTAAGGAATTATGGGAAAAATCGGGTCGTTGGGAAGTTTATGGTGATGAAATGTTTCGTCTTATTGATAGGCATAATAGGGGATTTTCTCTTGCACCTACCCACGAAGAGTTAATTACCACTTTGGTAGATGCGGATGTTCATTCCTATAGGGATTTGCCTTTACTTATATACCAAATGCAAAATAAATATAGGGATGAAGTTAGACCGCGTTTTGGTTTAATGCGGGGACGGGAATTTATTATGAAAGATTTATATTCTTTTGATATTGATGAGAATGGATTAGATATATCTTATCATAAAATGTATGATGCTTATAAGCGTATTTATGAAAGGTTAAACTTAAAATTCAGGGTAGTAGAAGCTGATAGCGGTGCTATAGGCGGTAATGAAAGTCATGAGTTTATGGTATTAGCTGATAATGGAGAATCAGAGATTGCTTACTGCGAAAACTGCAATTATGCAGCAAATGTAGAAAAGGCTGAAACTATTTTGCTAGAGCAGGATAAAGAGGACTTATTAGAATTAACTAAAATACATACTCCTGGTGAAAGAACTATTCAAGACATAGTGGATAATTTTAATATCCCTGCCTTTAAGCAAATTAAAACTTTAATGTATATGGCTGATGAAGAAGTAGTTGCCGTAATATTAAGAGGTGATAGGGAATTAAATGAAATCAAACTAAAAAACTTTTTGGCTTGTCAGGATTTGTATATGGCTGATGAAAATACTGTTAGGGCTAATTGTGGAGCTAGTTTTGGCTCACTCGGGCCAGTAGGTCTTAACTTAAAAGTCTATGCTGATACGGAAGTAACCGCCATGTATAATTTCGCCTGCGGTGCTAATGTGGATGATTATCATTATATTAATGTTAATGTGGGGCGGGATTTTGTCCCCGAAAAAATATTGGATTTAAGAAATGTAGTAAAAGGTGATATATGCCCTGAATGTGGCGAATTGCTAGATATAATAAGGGGAATAGAAGTGGGGCATATTTTCAAATTAGGCACTAAATACTCGGAAAGTATGGAAGCGACTTTTTTAGATGCTTCTGGGCAAGCTAAACCTTTTGTAATGGGTTGTTATGGCATTGGCATTTCTAGGACAATGGCAGCCGCTATAGAACAGAATTATGATGAAAATGGTATTATATGGCCACTACCCATTGCTCCTTATCAAGTAATTATTGTTCCTGTAAATGTAAAAAACGCGGAACTATTAAAGGCGGCCTTATCATTGTACGAGGAGTTAAATCAGGCAGGTATAGAAGCAATAATAGATGACAGGGATGAGCGTGCAGGGGTTAAGTTTAAGGATGCTGATTTAATAGGTATTCCTATTAGGATTACTCTAGGTCCAAAGTCTTGGCAGGAAAAACAAGTAGAAATGAAGAAAAGATGGGAAAAGGATGTAGAATTTATTAATAGGGATGAAGTCTTAGCAAAAGTTAAAGCTATTATTTATTAATAATGGTTAGGATGGTAAGATGACAGTTTATGAAGTAATTATAAGACTATCTTTAGCTTGTATTTTAGGAGCTTTAATAGGCTTAGAACGGGAAAGTTTAAACAGACCAGCTGGCCTTAGGACCTATACTTTAGTATGTGTTGGTTCAGCCTTAGCCATGATTGTTTCCTTAGATATGTATTTTAAATATTATCAAACGGTTAATGCTGATCCTGGGAGAATAGCAGCTCAAGTTATAAGTGGGATAGGTTTTTTAGGTGCTGGAACTATTATGCGAGAAGGTGCTACTGTTAGGGGTTTGACTACTGCGGCAGGTTTATGGGTAGTAGCCTGTATAGGGCTAGCAGTAGGGGCTGGACTTTATATTCCCGCGATTGCGACTACAGTTATTATACTATTTATACTGATTTATTTCATGAGATTTGAACATATGTTTACGGGCATGAGGGAGTATAAGGGATTGCTTCTAGTTATTGAGGATAGACCTGGACAGATAGGAATCATAGGAGTACTTTTAGGAGAATTAGGTATATCTATTAAAAATATTCATATGTCCCGTGCCGAGGATGATAATTACCTAGAGATAGAGCTGTTATTGCAATTACCACCTAATGTTTTGATTAGTGAAGTAGTATATGAACTATCTAGTATTTCTGGTTTGAAAAATGTTGAACGGCTTAATTAATCATAGTTAAGGGGGAAAAGGATTAATGCCCCAAGATTTTAAGGATTTTTTTTATAAGCATACTAATAAAATGGCTGCAGCTTGTTGGGCAAATACCAAAATAGTAAAAACGGAAGTTTTTACTAATAGGGGTTTGTGGCGAATACATATAAATATTACTTACCCAATTAATGTTGAGGAAATAAACCTAGTTAAAAAAGAATTATTAGAAAAATTTTATTTTTTAAATGACATCGAGATAGTACCGCTTATTAGTAAGTCAGAGGTATTAAGAGATTTAGTGTTACAAAATAAGGATGAACTGTCATACTTATTATTTTCTAACTCTAAAATAGCTTCATTAGTTGAATGGAAGGTAAACGATTTACGGGTTGATTTGGTAACGGAAGATAAAAAAACTTATCTTTATCTTATTGAAAATGATATATGTAATAAGTTAGCTAGTTGGGTAGAGGATAATTATTCATTAAGAGTTATTGTTAGGGCCATACCCTCAGCTAATCAAATAGTAAACCAAAACACCACTTCTTTTATTTCTCATAAGAAACCAGATATTATCGTAAACGAAAGCTATCAGGTTAATAAATTCTCCGAGCCTAACAACAATTATAGAAGAGCCCAAAATAAGAGGTCTAAAGCAGCTTCCATAACTCCTGATAGCAAAACTATTGCTATATCGGATGTTCAAGAAGGTATGAGAACAGCTATTGTGATGGGGGAAATATGGCATAAGGAAATTAATTCTCTTAGAGATGGGCGTTTTGTTGTTAGTTATTATTTAACTGATTATCAGGATACTATTTTAATTAAAAGTTTTTTAGATAAGTTAGCTGATGATACGATTAATATTGGTGATTGGTTAAAGGTAGAAGGTAGTGTAAGATACGATAATTATGCAGGTGAAGTAATCTTATATCTTAATTCACATCTGCTTTCCGAAAAAACAGAACGACAGGATGTAAGTGATGAAAAAAGGGCGGAATTGCACTTACATACTAAAATGAGTGCTATGGATGGCTTGACAGATATTGACAAAATTATAAAAAGGGCTGCTAAGTGGGGGCATTCAGCTATAGCTATAACCGATCATGGCTGTACTCAAGCATTTCCACAAGCTTATAAAGCTAGTAAGAAATATAATATAAAAGTTATTTATGGGGTAGAGGCATATTTAGTAAATGATGATAAAAAGGAAAAACCGCATCATATAATTTTACTAGCCCAAAATTATACGGGTTTAAAAAACTTATATAAATTAATAAGTATTTCTTACTTAGATTATTTTTATCGTCATCCTAAAATACCTAAAAAAATATTACTAGAAAACCGTGAAGGGATTTTAATAGGCTCTGCCTGTGAAGCTGGGGAACTGTATAGTGCTTATATTAATAAATCCAGCCTTAATGAAATCGAGGAAATAGCCCGATTTTATGATTATCTAGAAATTCAGCCCTTGCAAAATAATAGTTTTTTGATTAGGGATGGATTAGTGAAAAATGAGGAAGAATTAAAAACTATTAATAGGGAAATTCTTCAACTAGGTGCTAAGTTAGATATTCCTGTAGTTGCTACTGGTGATGTTCATTTTTTAGACCCTAGTGACGAAATCTACCGGAAAATTATTATGGCTGGACAAGGTTATAAGGATGTTGAAAATGAATTACCTTTGTATTTTAAAACTACTGAAGAGATGTTAGATGATTTTAGTTATTTAGGAATTGCGGATGCTAAAAAGGTAGTTATTGATAATTCTTTGTTAATTGCTAACAAAATAGAAGATCTTAAACCAGTACCTGATGGCTTTTATCCACCTAAAATTGCCGCAGCCGAGGATGATATTAATCAACTTACTTGGCAAGCTGCAAACGAAAAATACGGTCTTGATTTGCCTACTATGGTTGTGGAAAGGATTAATAAGGAATTAGGGGCCATTAATAACCACGGTTTCAGTGTTTTATATCTAATTGCCCATAAATTAGTTAAAAAATCTAATGAGGATGGCTATACAGTAGGTTCTAGGGGCTCGGTAGGATCTTCCTTAGTAGCTTATTTAACAGGCATAACGGAGGTTAATCCTTTGCCACCTCATTATAGGTGTCCCAAATGCAAAAACTCAGAATTTATTTCTGATGGAAAGGTGGCGGCAGGGGCTGATTTACCTGATAAGGATTGTAGTATTTGTGATACTTTGTTAATTAAAGATGGTTTTGATATTCCTTTTGAAACTTTTTTAGGTTTTGAAGGTGATAAGGTACCTGATATTGACTTGAATTTCTCGGGTGAATATCAAAGTAAAGCCCACCAATATGTGGAGGAATTATTCGGGAGTAGTAATGTTTTTCGGGCTGGTACTATTTCAACTATTGCCGAAAAAACTGCTTACGGCTTTGTAAGAAAGTATATGGAAGGTATTAATAAGGTCATAAAAAATTCAGAAATTAACCGTTTGGTAAAAGGTATTACTGGGGTTAGGCGAACTACAGGTCAGCATCCTGGTGGCTTAATAGTATTACCCCAAGATAAAAATATTTATGAATTCACTCCTTTACAATATCCTGCCGATAAAAAGGATGCTGGGGTAATTACTACCCATTTTGAATATAATGCTATAGAGGATCAATTAGTTAAGCTGGATATTCTGGGACACGATGATCCAACAGTAATTAAAGAATTAGAGGATTTAACGGGAATAAATGCTGCTAATATTAGTTTAAGTGAGAATAAAACTATGCAGATTTTTTCATCGGTAGAGCCTCTAGGGCTAAAACCCGAAGATATTAATTCTAGTGTAGGCACTTTTGGTATTCCTGAGTTTGGTACTAAATTTGTTAGGCAGATGCTAGAAGCCACTAGACCGACAACATTTTCGGAATTAGTAAGAATAAGTGGTTTGTCACATGGTACTGATGTGTGGCTTAATAATGCTCAAAAACTAATTAGTGAAAGAACTGCGGAATTGAGTGAAGTAATTTGTACTAGGGATGATATTATGACCTTTTTAATATATAAAGGAATAGAAAAAAAACAAGCCTTCAAAATAATGGAGAAGGTTAGAAAAGGGCAAAGTCTTACAGCGGATGACGAAAAAGTTATGCGGGAGAATCAAGTACCCGAATGGTACATTGACTCCTGTAATAAAATTAAATATATGTTTCCTAAGGCTCATGCAGTAGCTTATGTAACCATGGCTTACAGGATTGCTTTTTTCAAGGTTTATTATCCTTTAGCCTTTTATGCTAGTTTTTTTAGTATTAGAGCTGAGGATTTTGAGGCTGAAACAATTTTATCAGGTTATGAGGCTATAAAAAACCGTATTCAAATGATAGAAAGTCAAGGATATTCGGCTATTCCCAAAGACAAGAAATTATTACCTATATTAGAATTAAGTTTGGAAATGTATGCTAGGGGTTTTAGCTTTTTACCTGTAGATATTGAGCTTTCTTCCGCCCATAAATTTGTTATTAAAAATAATAGCTTGATTATTCCCTTTTCAGCTTTACCTAATGTAGGCACTAATGCTGCCCGAGATATTGCTAAAGCTGTTAAGAAAGGTAGTTTTGTATCGGTGGAAGATTTCCAGATTAAGACTAATTTAAACAAAACTGCTATGGAGGAATTAAGAAAATCGGGTTGCTTTAAGGGCTTACCTGAAAGTACACAAATTAGCTTGTTTGGCTAGAAATAGGATTTTATTATAATTTTTAATTTTATTAACTAGAATAAGTCTAGTAAACTTGAATAATGGTATGCAATCATGCTATAATCCATTGTAGCTAACCAATAATACAAACTAAAAGTGGGTGTGCACCCACTTTTTCTATTGTATAACTGGATATAAGCTATATTTTTAGGGGGGAACAAGGTGGCGAAATTAAAAGCTAGGGAAATTGAAGAATTACTTTTGCCTATATTTGCCGATTTACAAGTTGAATTGGTTGACATTGAGTACCGCCTGGAAGATAAGGCACAGATGCTAAGGATTTTTATTGACCATGTAAACGGAATAGATTTAGAAATATGTACTGATGTTACTAAGGTAATAAAGAAGTTCTTAGATGATGAAGATATTCATTATGAACAATTAGAAGTTTCCTCACCTGGATTAAATAGGATTATTAAAAAGCATCATGATACCAGCAGGTTTATTGGTAAACAAGTTAAGGTAAAAACTATGAAAAGTTATGAGGGACCCAGAAACATTACAGGTATTTTAAATAATATTAGTGATGAAAATATTAATATTGTGAATGATGATAATAATTATCTTATACCTTGGGATGTTGTGTCTAATTTAAGATTACATCCAGATTTTAAATAGGAGGAGGAAAATGGCAAACGATTTTATTCAGGCATTAGATGAAATTGAAAAGGAACGGGGTATTCCCAAAGATATTCTAATTGATGCAATTAAATCAGCCCTTAATACAGCATATAAAAGGAATTTTGGAGCAAGCCAGAACTTTAGTGTGGAATTTAATGAATTGTCTGGGGAATTTAAAGTGTTTTCCCAAAAGGCTGTTGTAGAGGAATTAAAAGATGACACAACTGAAATTAATATAGAAGATGCTAGGGAATTATATCCTAATTCTAATATTGGGGATATGATTTATGTGGAGACTACCTCGGATAAATTTGGGCGTATTGCTGCTCAAACAACAAAACAAGTAGTAGTGCAAAAGATTAGAGAAGCTGAAAGAAGCTTGATTTATGAAAAGTTTTTAGAAAGGGAAGGCGAAATAGTAACGGGCATTATCCAGAGGATAGAGGGTAAAACTATATATGTTAGTTTAGGTAGAACTGAAGGAATTATGTTGTTACCTGATCAAGTTCCTACGGAAAATTATGAAATAGACCAGAGGATTAAAACTTATATTTATGAAGTTAAAAATACGACTAAGGGCCCTAATATCTTCTTATCTAGATCACATCCCTTTTTCTTAAAAAGATTATTTGAAATGGAAGTTCCTGAAATATTTGATGGAGTAGTGGAAATAAAATCTATTGCTAGGGAAGCGGGATATAGGTCTAAAATCGCGGTATATTCCTTAGATGACAAGGTTGATTCTGTAGGAGCCTCGGTTGGACCAAGGGGTTTAAGGGTACAAAATATTGTAAATGAACTAGGTGGGGAAAAAATAGACATTATTAAATATGATAAGGAGCCTGCTAGGTTTATAGCTAACGCTTTAAGCCCTGCCAAGGTTTTAGGAGTATATGTCGATGAAGAAGAGAAAATAGCCCAAGTAATAGTACCTGATTATCAATTATCTTTAGCTATTGGAAAAGAAGGACAAAATGCTAGATTAGCAGCGAAATTAACTAATTATAAAGTTGATATAAAAAGTGAAAGCCAATTAGATGAAAGTGATTACTTTCTTAATATAGAAGAAGAAAATGATTTTGGGGAAGAAGAATATCTCGAACAGGATAATAATGACGACTTCAATGAAATTTTCGACGAATCCGAAGAAACTGATACTGATGATGATATGAATATTAAAACAGGTGATGATAATGGCTAAAGCTCGTAAGGTCCCTTTACGCATGTGTGTGGGCTGTCGAGAAATGAAAGTGAAGAAAGAATTAATTAGGATAGTACGGAGTCCAGAAGGCATGCTAGCTATTGATACTACTGGTAAAAAACCAGGCAGGGGGGCTTATATTTGTCCTAACATAGACTGTTTTAATGAAGCGATTAAAGGCAAAAGGATACAGAAGGCTTTGGAAAAGGAATTAACTTTAGAAATAGAAAACAGTCTCAAGGAACAAATTGAAGGTCTTAGCTCTGAGTTATAAGGTGTGTGATATATTGCAAAAAGTGTATAGTTTGTTAGGTTTTACCCAAAAGGCTGGGCAATTATCAGCGGGAAATGAAGCAGTTAAAGCTAGTCTAAGTAATGGTAAAGCTAGTTTACTAATTATTAGTAATGATATAGCAGATAATTCCAAAAAAGAGTTGCTAAATATTAGCCAAAAAGCTAATATTCCCTATATTGTAGTGGGTAGTAAGTACGAATTAGGCTTAAGTATAGGCAAGGCTCATCGAGTAGCAGTAACTATAAATAATAAAAAAATGGCTGCAGCTATTTTAAAGGCTTTCCAGTGGACGGGAGAAATAAGAGAAACTATGGGGGTGGTTGAATGGCCAAAATAAGAGTACATGAGTTAGCTAAAGAATTAGGTTTACCAAGTCGTGAATTAGTCAGTGCTTTGCAAAAATTAGGATTAGATGTTAAAAATCATATGAGTACTATGGAAGAATCTCAGGTAAAATGGGTCAAAAATCAACTAGACAAACAGGATAAACCTGTATCTAAACATAAAGACGATAAAGTAGTTGATAAAAAACCACCACGGGATAAAGATAATAAGACTGTACAAGCTGCAAAAAATCAAGACAAACCTACTTCCTCTCGTCCAGTGACTAGAAAAGATAAGGAGCAGACTGATAAAAGGGATGTAAATAGGTCTAATCAAAGAACAATGCCTAAAAGTAAAGATGATAGAACTAAAGGGGCAGTTAAGCCTAATCTTAATGTTGTTTCTAAAGAAAAGAAAGCAGATACTAAAGATACTGTTACAAGGGATAAAAAACATAATAAAAACACTAAGAAGCAAAGAACAACTGATATCCCTGCCCCAAGGAAAGACTATAGTCGCCAAGTAAGAAAGCCTAAAAAAAGAAAAAAAGAAGAAGTTATAGAAAAGACACCCGAGTTAATTTCTATTGAGGATAGCATTACAGTTAGAGAATTAGCAGAACTATTAGTGAAAAGTCCTGCCGAACTAGTAAAAAAGCTTATGGAATTAGGGACTTTGGCTACGGTTAATCAAGATATTGATTATGAAACTGCAGAAATATTAGCTAGCTTTTATGAAGTTAAGGTAGAACGGGTAATTTCTGAAGAAGATAAATTATTAGAAGAAATTGTAGATGATGAAAAATCAATGCAACTTAGACCGCCTATAGTCACGGTTATGGGACATGTTGACCATGGCAAAACATCCTTACTTGATAGAATCAGAAGTGCGGATGTAGTGTCAGGTGAAGCTGGTGGGATAACCCAACATATTGGAGCATATCAAGTTACCGTTAATGATAATAAAATTACTTTTATAGACACACCTGGTCATGAAGCGTTTACAGCTATGAGGGCTAGAGGGGCTAACCTAACTGATATTGTAATTTTAGTTATTGCTGCTGACGATGGGGTTATGCCGCAAACTGTGGAGGCTATCAACCATATCAAAGCGGCTGGGGTTCCATTCGTAGTAGCTGTTAATAAGGTTGACAAACCTACTGCAGATCCAGATAGAGTTATGCAACAACTCACAGAATATGGCATTGTACCAGAGGAATGGGGCGGAGATACTATTTTCGTACCAGTTTCGGCTAAAACTGGTGATAATATTGAAGGATTATTGGAAATGGTTTTATTAGTGGCGGAAGTCCATGATATTAGGGCTAATCCTAATCGAGTAGCTGAAGGTGTTGTCATAGAAGGGGAACTTGATAAAGGTCGAGGACCAGTTGCCACGGTCTTAGTCCTTAAAGGTACCTTAAATGTAGGGGATTTTCTAATATGCGGTAATAGCCTATGCAAGGTAAGGGCTATGAGTGACTACAGAGGACGCAAGGTAGAGAAAGCACTGCCTTCTATGCCTATTGAAATAATGGGTTGGTCTGATGTCCCCGAAGCTGGTGCTAGGGTACAGGCTTGTGATGAAAAGGTAGCTAAAGAAGTATTAAGCTTAAGAGAGAATGAAAGAAAATTAGAAGAACAAAAGAGAAGCAGTAAGGTTTCCTTAGATGATTTCTTTAAACAGATGCAAGATGCGGAAGTTAAGGAGTTAAACTTAATTATAAAAGGTGATGTGCAAGGTTCTATTGAAGCACTAAGCCAATCATTAATAAGATTATCAACTAACGAAGTTAAGGTAAGTGTCATACATTCTGCGGTAGGGGCTGTTACAGAAACTGATGTTATGTTGGCTACAGCATCTAATGCTATTATTATAGGCTTTAATGTAAGGCCAGACAGCAATGCCCGTAAAAGTGCGGAACTAGAAAATATTGATGTTAGATTATATCGGGTTATATATGAGGCCATAGAAGATGTGAAGAAAGCTATGGTAGGCTTGCTTGACCCCGAATATAAAGAAAAGTTTATAGGCAGGGCTGAAGTTAGAACAACTTTTAAAGTACCCAATGTAGGTACTGTCGCGGGTTCTTATGTAATTGATGGGAAAATGCAGAGAAATGCCAATATCAGGGTGTTAAGGGATGGAGTAATTATTTACGAAGGTAGCTTATCCTCATTAAAAAGATTTAAAGATGATGTTAGAGAAGTAGCAGAAAGCTATGAATGTGGAATAGGTATCAAGGATTTTAATGATATTAAAGATGGTGATGTAATTGAAGCATTTACTATGGAAGAAATCCCCAGGGAACTATAATTAATTTTAGATTTAGGAGGGTTAATTATGAGTCGCAGACAAGAAAGAATGGCGGAAGAAACTAAAAGATTATTAGCCCAAATATTACAGAATTTAAAAGATCCTAGACTTAACTTATCAACCATAACTATCACTAGAGTAGATATTTCTAATGATTTGGGTCATGCTAAAATTAATGTAAGTATTCTAGCTAATGAAGAAGAGCAAAAAACTGCTTTTAATATTATACAAAAAGCTAAAGGCTTTATTCGGACGGAGCTGGCTAAACAATTAGATGTTAGATATGCACCTGAATTAGAATTTAGGTTAGATAAGTCCATTGAACATGGGATTAAGATTTCCCATTTATTAGATGAAATTAAGGAAGGAAAACAAAATTAGCCATAATGAACAATAATATTCAAGAAATAGCTGCAGAATTAAAAAGCAGGAACCATTACCTTTTACTAGGGCATGCTATTCCCGATGGCGATTGCATAGGTTCTATATTAGGGTTATACCAAGGATTAATGGCCATTAACAAAAAGGTCACTATGTTCATTTATGATGATATTCCTAGTATTTATAGCTATCTATCTGATATAGAAAAAGTTAGCAATAATCTACCATCAGGGGAAAAAGTAGAAAATATAGTTTTTTTAGATTGTAGTGATCAAAACAGGATTAATGAAGGAATATTTGATAGACTACCTAAAAATGCTACAATTTTTAATATTGACCACCATGTAAGTAATAATTTTTTTGGTGATTATAATTATGTGCTGCCCTTAGCATCTGCTACGGCTGAAATTGTTTATGAATTATTAGTAGAAATGCAGATTCCTATAAATAATGTGATGGCTAATTCCTTATATGCGGGAATTGTAATGGATACGGGTAATTTTAAATATAACAATACTACTGCAAAAACGCACCATATTGCTGCAGAGCTTATCGCTAAAGGGGCCAACTTAGAAGAGGCCAGAATTAATCTGTTTGAATCTAAGCCTTTAACTGAAGTTTTATTATTAGGAAAGGCATTACAGAACCTTTACCTTAGTGAAGATGGTAAAATTGCTTGGATCTTATTATCTTATAATGATATTAATGAATTAGGGGCAAAAGGCTTGCACCCTGAAGGTTTAATTAACTATACTCGTATGATTAATGGAGTAGAAGTGGGTATGATATTCAGGGAGATAGAACCTAATCTGATAAAAATAGGTTTCAGATCAAAAAGGAAGATAGATGTAGAGGCTATAGCTGCAGAATTAGGTGGCGGGGGCCATAAGCTGTCCGCGGGTGCCAAACAAGAAGGAAACCTAAATTCTGTCGTCGAAAAAGTATTGCAAATTGTGCAAAAAGCGGTGTTATGATGGATGGTTTCCTAGTGATTAATAAACCTGCTAATATGACTTCTTATGATGTAATTAGAAAGCTAAAAAAGTTATTGCCTAGAAAAACTAAAATAGGACATTTAGGAACCCTTGATCCAATGGTTACAGGGGTTTTACCTATTGCTGTAGGAAATGCTACGAAGATTATACCATTTATTGAAGATGAGACTAAGGAGTATGTGGCGACTTTGACTCTAGGTGGTCATTCTGATACGGAGGATGCTTGGGGAAATATTACTTATAGCTATGATTTTGCAGTAAATGAGGAGCAAATAATAGATGTAATTAATAGTATGGTTGGTGAAATTGAACAAACGCCGCCTATGTATTCTGCTATACACCATGAGGGTAAAAAGTTATACGAATTAGCAAGGCAAGGGATAACTATAGAAAGGGCTAGCCGCAAAGTCAATATATATGAAATTGAAATAATAAATATTAATCTTAATGTAAAACTCCCACGGGTAGAATTCAGGGTCCTTTGTTCTAAGGGGACTTACATTAGAACCTTATGCAAGGATATAGGTGAGAAATTAGGAATAGGTGGTTATTTATCTAGTCTAGTTCGGACTAAATCTGGTGTTTTCGCTATAAATCAAAGTCAGAAACTAAAAGATATCATAGAATACGCTGATTTTATGGATAAATATAAGCTACCACTAGATTATCCTATACTTGATTGGCCTATTTATCAGCTTAAAAATGAAAATGAATGGTTTGCTATTATTAATGGCAACACTATTAATATAGAATTAGGAGAAAAACTGCCACTAGGTCATATTAGGATATATTATAATAATTTTTTAATAGCTTTAGCGAAGGTAGTTGAAGAAGGTTTAGCCATTAAACCAGTAAGAGTATTTAATACAGTTTAAGGGAGAATATAAATGGAAATTATCAGGGAAATTACTAATTACCAAACTAATAATAAACCATTATATTTGGCTTTAGGTAATTTTGATGGGGTACATAAAGGTCACAAAAAACTACTTAGTGAGGCAGTCAAAATTGCCCAAGATAATAATGGTTTTGCAGCTGCCTTAATTTTTGATCCCCACCCTAATAAAGTGCTTAATCCTGATAGGAATTTTAAGTTAATTACTAAAAATGATAAACAAGCAGAACTATTACGGGAAATAGGCATAGATATTTTAATATATAATTCTTTTAATAAGGAAATTTCCCAGTGGATTCCAGAAGACTTCGTAAAAAAAGTTATAATTTCTAAGTTAAATGCAAAACATGTTTTTGTGGGATTTAACTATTCTTTCGGTTATAAAGGGCAAGGTACGCCCGAATTATTAAAGAAATTAGGGGATAAGTATAATTTTGCGGTTAGTATAATTCCGCCTGTTAGTCAAAATAATCAAGTAGTATCAAGTAGTATAATTAGGGAAATGATAGAAAACGGACAGATTAAAAAGGCCAAAAATCTATTGGATTATTATCCTGTAGTAACAGGCATAGTTGTCGAAGGAGATAAAAGGGGCGGGGATAAGATAGGCTTTCCTACGGCTAATCTTAAAGTAGATGGGGACATTATAATCCCAGCTACGGGTGTGTATGCAGCTAAGGCAAAGCACAAAGGAACTCTTTATAATTGTGTGGTTAATGTAGGAAGGAAACCTACATTTCACGATAATCATCCTGTAACTATAGAAGCACACATAATTGATTTTTCGACCGATATTTATGGTGATGGCTTAGAAATTATATTTTTAGATAAGATTAGGGATGAAATGAAGTTTGCAGATATTGATAGTTTGGCAAAACAGATTAGTATAGATAAAGACACAGCTAAAAGAATATCTTCCGCAACTAAGCTAGGTTAAAGTTTACTTTTAGCCCTTACTATGCTAAAATAACTAGGGTTATTATTAGTTTAGAGCGGTCAGATTTTGTGTATTATGATAGGTTTTATGAACCATTAGCTCGGGCTGGCGAAGTCACCGACGCTTTTCTTAGTTAATGGCGATTATTAATGAGGAGGTGAAATCATGGCATTAAGTCAAGAAAGAAAGCTGGAGTTAATTAAAAGTTTTCAAATCCATGAAAACGATACTGGTTCTCCAGAAGTACAAATTGCTATTTTAACTGAAAGAATTAATTATCTTAATGAACATCTAAAAAGTAATAAAAAAGACCATCATTCTAGGCGTGGTCTATTAAAAATGGTAGGACAAAGAAGAGCCTTATTAGACTACCTAAGAGATAATGATTTTGATAGGTACAGAAACATCGTAACTAGATTAGGCTTAAGAAGGTAAAGAGCGGAAACTGCCGCTCTTTAGTTTTATGTAAATACTTGAAAGGAGGAATTTTTTAAGTGCAACTATTTGAAACTGAAGTTGGTGGTCGTAAGTTAATAGTGGAAATTGGCAAACTTGCTAAACAAGCCAACGGTGCTGCTCTAATGCGTTATGGTGATACGGTAGTATTAGTTACCGCAACTGCTTCTAATGAACCACGCGAAGGCATTGATTTTTTCCCTTTAACTGTAGATTTTGAAGAACGACAGTATGCAGCTGGTAAAATACCTGGAGGCTTTATTAAAAGGGAGGGTAGGCCTACTGAATTAGCCACTTTAAGTGCTAGATTAATTGATAGACCTATGCGCCCTATGTTTCCAGAAGGGTATCGCAATGATGTGCATATTGTAGCGACAGTCTTATCTGTAGAGTTAGATAATGCACCTGACATTACTTCTATTATAGGAGCCTCAATAGCATTATCTACATCAAATATACCTTTTAATGAGCCAGTTGCTGCAGTAGTAGTAGGTTTGGTGGATGACGAATTTATAATCAACCCCACTGTGGAGCAGAGTAAATTAACGGAACTTACGATAATCGTAGCAGGCAGCAAGGATGCAGTTATAATGGTAGAAGGTGGGGCTAATGAGATACCTGAAGCCAAGGTCATAGAAGCCATATATTTTGCCCATGCAGAAATTAAAAAACTATGTGCATTTCAAGAAACTATCATAGCCGCACTACAACCAGAGAAAGCATCTGTCATTTTATTAGAAGTTAATGAAGAACTAGAAACTGAAGTAAAAGATTTTGTAACTGAAAAAATGATGGCAGCAGTTAAAAATCCCGATAAAAAGACTCGGGAAAGTCAAATGGATGCTGTAAATCAATTAGCAAAGGAACATTTTGCGGAGATATATCCTGAAGAAGGCAAGCAAGTAGAAACCGTACTTGATAAGGTCTTAACAAATATTATTAGGAAAATGATCATTGAAGACCAAGATAGAGTTGATGGTAGAAAGCTTGATGAAATTAGAAAAGTTACCTGTGAAGTGGGTTATTTACCAAGGCCACATGGTTCTGGATTATTTACCCGTGGACAAACCCAAGTATTATCTGTAACAACTTTAGGTTCTATGAGTGAAGAGCAGGTATTAGATGGCTTGGGCGTAGAGGAATCTAAAAGATATATCCATCATTATAACTTCCCTCCATTTAGCGTAGGGGAAACTAGACCGATGAGGGGACCTGGTCGTAGGGAAATAGGGCATGGTGCATTAGCCGAGCGGGCTTTAGTACCTGTAATACCTGACCAAGAAAATTTTCCATATACTATAAGGGTTGTTTCAGATGTACTAGAATCTAATGGTTCTAGCTCTATGGGTAGTGTATGTGGAAGTACCTTGTCTTTGATGCACGCAGGAGTTCCCATTAAGGCCCCTGTTTCGGGCATTGCGATGGGCTTAGTTAAGGAAGGGGAAAAGTTTGCAATTTTAAGTGATATCCAAGGTATTGAAGATGCTTTAGGTGATATGGACTTTAAAGTAACTGGTACTGAGCAAGGAATTACGGCCCTGCAAATGGATATCAAAATAACTGGTGTTAATAGAGAAATAATTGAACAATCACTTGCCCAAGCAAAAGAAGGTAGAATGTTTATTATGGGCAAAATGCTAGAAGCTATAGATAAACCTAACCCAGACATTTCGCCTTATGCACCCCAATTACTAAAAATGAAAATTAAGACTGATAAAATTAGGGATGTTATAGGGCCAGGTGGTAAGGTCATTCATAAGATAGTTGACGAAACTGGCTGTAAAATTGATATTGAAGATGATGGCACCTTGTATATCATAGGCAATGATCAAGCCGCTAGTCAAAAGGCTAAGTCCTTAATTGAAGCTATTGTTGCAGAAGTTGAAGTAGGCAAAATCTATAGTGGTACCGTAAAAAGGATTATGGATTTTGGTGCCTTTGTAGAAATAATTCCAGGGGTATTAGGCAACCAAGGTAAAGAAGGATTAGTTCACATATCGCAACTAGCTGAACAAAGAGTAGAAAAAGTAACTGATGAAGTAGATGTGGGAGACATAATCGATGTAAAAGTAACCGAGATAGATAGACAAGGAAGAATTAATTTATCCAGAAAAGCAGTATTAAGAGAACAAAAATAGTTTAATAGTTTTTAAAAATATAAAGTAAACCGAGCTAACTCGGTTTATTTGTATTTTATGGATAAATACATATATGTCTGTCAAATTGCATAATTATGTAAGAGAATTATGCAAAGGGGGTTAAATTAAGATGAAAGTATTTTATTTTAGCAAAAGAAATTTAATTAGTATAGGGATTGTTTGCTTATTATTAGTGGCTTTTTTAGCTTTGTCCTTTACTTATTTAAGTAAAATGGGAATAGCCTCACGAATGAATGAGCCAATTTATCAAGGTAATACGGGTAAAAAGGTAATGGCTATTACGGTTAATGTGGATTGGGGTGAAGAATATATTCCCCAAATGTTAAAGATTTTTGATGAACATAAGGCAAAGGTTACTTTTTTTGTAACGGGAGTCTGGGCTGAAAAGCATTCCGAAGACCTAAAAATGATGGCGGAAAAAGGGCATAGTATTCAAAATCATGGTTATAAACATGTGCATTTTAATTCATTATCGGAACAAGAAGCGATTAAGCAGATAAAAAAGGCTGAGGATATAATATTTGAGCATACGGGGAAAAGGAGTGAATTTTTTGCTTCTCCTTATGGTGAACAAAATAGGCAGCTAATGAAGGCGGTTTCTAGTATTAATTATGATTTAGTTATGTGGAGTATTGACACGATTGATTGGCAAAGACCTAGTCCTGAAACTATAACTAAAAGGGTTATAAATAAACTGCATAACGATGCGATTATTCTTATGCACCCTACTGAGCCTACCGTAAAAGCATTACCTAGTATGCTAGAAACTATAAAGGAAGAAGGCTACCAGCTAGTTACAATTAATAATATAATAATAGCAAATGATGATAAAGCTAAGGATAAAACAAAGAAAGCTAATAATAATGATAAGAAAAACTAGTCTTACTATTTTTTTAGGGTTTATTTTTTTAATATTTAATTACACTTATGTTAATGCAGCACCGTATTTAGCTACTAACTATTTTTGTTTAATAGATAAAGACTCGGGTCAGGTTTTATATGAAAAAGGACAAGATGAATTAAGGGCAGTGGCTAGTACCACTAAAATGATGACAGCTATTCTGGTAGCAGAATATGCTAAGCCGAATGATCTTGCTATAGTGTCTATAAAAGCAGCTAAAACACCAGCTTATTCAATAGGCTTGAAGGCAGGGCAAGAAATAGAAGTGGATGAACTATTAAAAGCTAGCTTAATTCGTTCTGCAAATGATGCAGCAGTGGTATTGGCTGAACATGTTGCTAGTGATGAGAAATTCTTCGCCTATTTAATGACTAAAAAAGCCTTTGCTATTGGAGCGGTTAACACAAATTTTACAAATGCCTCAGGTTTACCTAATGATGAACATTATAGCACTGCTTATGATTTAACTGTTATAGGTAGTTATTTATTAAATCAGGAAAAGCTCCAAAAAATAGTAGCTACACCCAAAACAACTTTTGCACACCCTAGCTATAGGATACCTTTGGATATTATTAATACTAATAAGTTGTTAGGTAACTATTCTGGTGCTAATGGCATCAAGACAGGGACTACTAATCTAGCTGGTAACTGTCTGGTTGCTTCTGCTAAAAGGCAAGACAAAAATCTTATAGCAGTGGTTCTTAAATCACACGATAGAACTGGTGATTGTAGAAGGTTGTTAGATTATGGGTTTAATAATACTAAATATATAAAAGTAATAGATAGAAAAACCGCATTTAAAACATTAAATGTAAATAATGCTATTAAACCTTTTATAGAATTATTCCCTGGTAAGGATTTATACCTATGGGAAGTAGGAGATGGGGTAAGTATAGAAAAAAGAGTTAGGCTAAATTATCTTATCGAAGCTCCGATAAAAAAGGGGCAAAAATTAGGCCATATAGACATTTATGTTAATAATAAGTTTTTTAGTACTATTCCCTTAATTTCTATGGAAGATAATTATAAAAAAAGCAACATTTATCAATGGTTAAAAGAAAATCTATTTTATTAAAAACAAATACTAATAAAGGATTACTATGTTATTAGAAGAATTAGTTAAGGTACTTATTTATGGGAGGTAGTTGTATGATTAATTATTGGAATTTAGATAGTAATTCTACTTTAGTAGTAGAAGAAATACCTTACTTAAAATCGGTAGCTATAGGGATATATATTAAAGTAGGTTCTAGGCATGAGTTAGATTATATGGCTGGTGCTAGCCATTTTATTGAACATATGGTTTTTAAAGGTACTCATAATCGAAGTGCTAAAGATATTGCGGAAAGTTTTGAAGGAATAGGAGGTCAACTTAACGCCTTTACCGCTAAGGAATATACTTGTTTATATGCTAGAACCCTAGATGAAAATTGTCATGAAGCTATAGATATTTTGTTTGACATGGTTTTTAATTCGGCTTTTTCGGTTAAGGATTTTGCTACGGAAAAAGGAGTAGTAATAGAAGAAATAAACATGTATGAAGATTCTCCAGATGATTTAATTCATGATGTTTTTGCCGAAAAATTATGGGCAGGACATGCTATGGGAATACCTATTTTAGGTACACTTGATTCTATTAATAGTTTGGCAAGGGATGATGTATATAATTTTTATAAACAATCTTATACTCCTGAAAATTTAATTATTTCTATTGCTGGTAATGTTAAAAATGAAGGAATTAAAGAAAAAATAGAAAACATCTTAATTAACGAAGCTAATGGATCGAATAAGCTTAAGACTGATAAGGTTAACATTAACAATTCTTCTTTTATTAGTTTGCATAATAAAGAAACGGAACAAGTGCAGCTATGTATAGGAGGCTTGGGGATTAATTATTATGATGATAATCGCTACACACAAAATGTTATGAACAGCATTTTAGGAGGCGGGATTAGTTCTAGATTGTTCCAGAAAATGCGGGAGGAACTAGGTTTAGCTTACTCTGTTTATTCTTATCCTTCTACTTATTCTGATACGGGTTCCTATGCTATATATATTGGAACAAGCAAGGCTAATATAAAACCTTTTTTCAATGCTTTAAACGGAGAATTAGAAAAATTCAAAAATGATGGTGTTACAGAAAGTGAAGTAGAACGGGCTAAAAAGCTGATGAAATCTAGTATTTATTTGGGTATGGAAAGTGCTACTAATCGTATGAGTCGCTTAGGTAAGACTGCTTTAATGTATGATAAATTAATACCCGTAGAAGATGTTATAGCCAAAATTTCGGCGGTGACTCTGGATGAAGTAGGCAGTCTAGCTAACACCTTACTAGATCATAGCAAAATATCCTTAGCGGCTATTGGTTCAGAAGAAATATTATCTGAAGTTGAGCAAGAGTTTACTAGATATTTTAGATAAGTAAAAAATTCACCGAAAGGGGTTAGAGTTTTGCAGGTTAAACTTAAACGCTTACATGCTAACGATTTACCTTTACCGCAATATATGACTAAAGGCTCTTCGGGCTTAGACCTATATGCAGCCATAGATGCTCCCTTAACTATAGGCGTAGGAAAATTTATCTTAATTCCTACGGGGATTGCCATAGCAATCCCTGTGGGATATGAGGCCCAAATTAGACCTCGGAGTGGTTTGGCTATCAAATACGGTATTACTGTACTTAATACCCCTGGAACTATTGATGCAGATTATCGCGGGGAAATTAAGGTTATTGTTATAAATTTAGGAAATGATGAGTATCTTTTAAATAGGGGAGAAAGAATTGCCCAAATGGTATTTACCAAAGTGGAACAGGCTAATTTGATTTTAGTGGATGAGCTAGATGATACTAATCGGGGTAGTGGTGGCTTTGGTCATACGGGCATATAGGAGGGATTTTTCATAAGACTTAATGAATTAGTAGGAAAGGAAATGGTTAATATTTATGATGGTTTGAGGATGGGTACGGTTGGTGATTCAGATATGTTAATAGATGAAAAAACAGGTCAGATTATTTCTATTATCTTACCTAATCGGGGTAATGCTTTTAAC
>JAAYRQ010000111.1 GCA_012518685.1 Syntrophomonadaceae bacterium
TAACAAAAATATCTCCTTCTTCATGTAAAATAGTATTAGAATCCAAAGAACTAGCCCTTCTTTTTATATTATCATCATTTAAAACATGTAAGAATTCAGAAGGGAAAACCCTACCAACTTCTAGGGGGATTCTATCTACTTTTACATTAAAACTTTTCCATACTCGGCTCAAATTACGAGGTGCCATAATCCTTTCTAGGTCACCCCTGACATTGTTAGTATAACTTAAATAGCTATCTAATATATTGATTAAGCTTAGGTATTTTTGTTCAATATCGTTGGCAAACTCTTGCTTTTCTTCGAGATGATTTAGGGTGCGGTTTAGCTCTAAAAATTGCAAACTGACTAAATTTAACTGTTTGGCAATAGGAGTAATTTGCATTAAATCTTCTAAGTCTAAAAACTTAAAAAATAAATCCTGATAATCATTAATAAAATTAGTTATAGTCTTAGCTAAATAGGCAAAATCAGGTTCCCCCATTTGCAATACTTCCTTTTGAAAATGATCTAATTTACCCTTTACTTGACTTACATTTTGCTGCAGCCTAAGTAAAGAGTTTTGGCTTAGGTTAATAATGGCAAAACTACTAGCTAATAATTCTCTAGCCATAGGTGTAGGATGTTTTTCGATAAATTCTATACCCTTATCTAAAACTATTAAGAAATTAGAAACTAAGTTTTCATAGTCTTTAGCGATTTGTTGTATTTTGTTTAGTTTGTTAAGTTCATTGTAAGCAAAAACTAAGTCTAAGAAAAACTGCAGTTTTAGCTTAAAGTCCAAAATAAAGGGCTTAGGTAGGGAAGTCCAAGTCTTGTCTTGGAAAATAGCGTTAATCTGGGATTTTAAGTCTAGGTATATACCTTCGACAACTTTTTTACCTATATCCTTATTTTGTAGTTGCTTAACTAGGTTTAAGGTAGCCTTTAGCCTGATGATAAGTCTTTTGATTATATCTAGTTCTAACCATGATTTATTAAAGGTATTAACTAATACTAGGGGCATGTCTGGATAAAACTTGATGGCATACAAAAAATCTTTATCCTTATATAAGGGACTAAGAACATCCACTAAATTCTGAAGGGTGTCAATGGTGTAATTAAAACTTTTCAAGGTGTATAGTAATTCGTCTTTTTGCTGTTCTTTTTCCCTATAAACGGTATATAGTAAATTATTAAAATTTTCTCGAGTGTCTTGCAAGTAGTTGTTAATAATTTTGACTTGATTGTATAGCTTGGCATAACGCCTAATATTAGCTTGCAAATCTTGCCTAATCATATTTTGATCCCGATTAATTTGTAGTAGTGTTTCGATTTCATGGGTTATAGCTTTTTTATAGGTTGGGAAAAAGTATTCGTGAAAACTTTGGTAATAAAAAGTGTTCAGTTCAGCTATATAGTTATCCAGTGAACTATAATTATTTAAGTTACAGCCATCTAAAAACAAGTTAGAAGTAGCTAGTTTGGCCTTAGCATTTTGTAATAATTCTTCTAATTCTGCATTATACTTAGCAGATATATCTATATCCACCCTATAATCCCCCCATAAACTCAGTTGTTAAAATCAATTTGCGTAGTTCATCATTTTTTATCAAGTCTGGTTTTTCCTTGAGGTCAGTTAAGATTAAATTATTAGCATAATAAGTTTTTAGCTTAATAATTTTTTCTAATTCATCCCTAATCACTGATGAAGTATGTTGGCTTAAGTCGGTAACTATTTCTTCATTAATAAAAAGGGAATTAGGACACCACCTGAATAAATCTAGATACATGGTAGCTAAAATATCCTTGTTAATAATAGTAGAAATATAATCATATTTTAATAAATTGCGTAAAAACTCTAAAGTAATAAAGGCTTCATGGGGCAATGAAGTTAATTTATTTTTAGCTAGGTATAGAATTTCATAAAACCTTTTTTCGGTGTATCCCTGGGTTAATTCCCCTTCATATAATAAGGGGGGCTCTAAAGGACGCTCTATGGCTATAATGTTTATATCTGGCATTATACCTATTAAAGCATTATTAAAATCAGTGGTGACAGAGGTGAACTTTTCATAAATTTTTAAATAAGCTAGGGAAGAAAGATCTGGAGTCAAATTAGTAAGGTGTATTTTATAAAAACTATGGCAAAAATTAAAAGCCAAAGGTTGCCTTAATAAGGCATACATAGGCAGTATTTGCCGTGCTTCTTTGTTAAAGTTTTTCATAAGATTAGCCTTAATATCTTCATTAATAGGCTTATCTTCTGCAAGATAGTTATCATAGACGGTTAAAAATAAAATTAGGGAATCGGGAACTAAGCCTATGGCAAAAAGTTGTTCAATGATGATTAACAAGGCAGGGTAATTGGTAAGCCTTCTTTCATTAATATTATTATGTAAATTGTTAATGGTGCTAGTTAAAAGTTGAATTTTATCTCCTTGTATGGTGGGCAAAGCGTTATTTAAATCTATGCCATATAAAATGTGTTTTTGTTCTAGCTTTAGATAATCTTGTCTATGCTTTAGTATATGTCTAAAATCCTGGTTAGCAGTTTTATTAATTAAGAATTGGCATTCCTCATCATTCAGTAAGTTGATAATCGCTTTAAAATATAGCTTATGGTCAGGGCGAAAAATATGCACTAAAAATAATAGTTTTTCGATTTCGGGTTTTAATTTTAATATGTATGTGGGTAAAAACTCTAAAAAGTTAATAATTATTGCTTGGGGAGCCGATTTTAACCAATCAAGGGCAAAGGTCTTATTAAGATTGGGAACAATTAGGGTGAAAAAGTCCTGAGGGCGATTTACCATATATAGGCTGCGATAGAGTAATTCTATTTGTTTGGCGTTTTCAAGTGTGACCTTATAATCTATGTCAAATTCCATACGATAATAATGGCGTACAGCTAATTCCTTATGCCAATAGTCAAAAAGGTGACTAGTCTCTTCTAATTTATCCCACATCTTACGCATGTTATGTCCCTTCAATCTTGCCATAAATAGCATAGTTTAATAGTTGGGCAGCATTATTTGCTTTACTTAGATTAGCCTCAGTTAAAAATAGGTAATAATATATAGATTTCTCTTTATTAGTGAAAATACCTCCCAAACAATCAGGGCCCACTACTTCAAAGCGATCAAAGGCCGCCTTATTTCTGCTTAGGTAGCGGTAGGTTTGTAAACGCGTAATAAACTGGTATTTAGCTAGGCGTTCAAAGTGGTATTTTAAGCCTGTTTCTTTGTAAGGGTTAGCTGCTTCATACTTGATAATTATATCATGTACTCTAGGACTAGGTAGTTCATTAATAATATCAGGGGTTAATATAGTGGTAAGATAGCTCGGCATTAGGGCATAGTCTCCCTTTTGCATATCTTTTAAGTAAGGTCTAGCCTCAACAGGAAAGCTAGTTAATGGGATTAGCTTATTATTTTCATATAAGGTAGGATGGCTGATAAAATGGTTGATAAGATTATCAATATCCCAAGTATATTTGGATAGTAAAATATTATAATTGACATATAATAATTGAGCATAGTTGTCAAAAAAGACATAATAAGATTCAGGCGAGCTGCTTCTTAATTTATCAATATATATTAATAAATTCTCGGATTCTGAACTAGTTAATCCTTCCTCTTTTATTAACTTTCTTAATATTTTTCGCATAAGTATCACCCTTTAAAATCCTTTAATCCCTTAATAGCCTATAAAGCCTAAATGATAAGATTATTATTCAAATAGTGAAAAAACATAACCAGACTTTTGCAAATCAATAATAATATCTGCTAAGGCTTCTGTATTGCTAGCTGATACCGCATGTAATAATATTACAGCCCCTGGGTGTATATGGTCAACTACATA
>JAAYRQ010000011.1 GCA_012518685.1 Syntrophomonadaceae bacterium
GTACTATATAAGCAAAAAAATTTCCTTCTAAATTATTCGACAAATGAGGAAATTGCTATGATGAGGGATAAAAAGAATTAATCCCTCCCCCAAGGGCATACCGCTTGACATAAACCACATATACACCTATCTATTTTAACTTCCCATGATTTTTTACGTTCCTCTTGATATTTATGACATTTATTAACATCAACTTGGGGTAGTCCGGTTGTGGTATTTAATTCATTAATAGCACCTGCGGGACAAGCATCTATGCAAATGGTACACGAGCCACATCTACTCTTAGTAGGCTGCCCTGCAAATAAATTGGCATCAGTTAGAATAGTCGTTAATCTAACTCTCGGCCCATCTTGTGGAGTCAAAAACAGTCCACTTTTACCGACCCAGCCTAAACCCGCAGCCCTAGCCACTAGCTTATGAGAAACTAATCCAGCTAACTTTTCTTGATAAACCCCATAAGAGGCTGGAACAGGGTAAGCCTTATAACCTTTTTTCTCAATCATGCTCGCTAATCTCACTGCATTCATATTTTGTAAATGATCAACTGCGTGGTAACAATAATTATTAAAGCTAAGCTGTTTGTCTTGTTCCTGCTCAAGTATAGAATCTACTACCCCATAAGATAACCTAAAAACCAGTGCGATAGCTAAAGGATATTGACAAATAAAATCTCCACTGAACGATTTTAGGTAATCATGATAAGGTCTTATATCAGCTACGCCAAAATAGTCCCACCCGAGCTTTAGGGCTTCATTTTCCAGCCAATTAGTTAAATCCACTTCTTATCCTCCTAATACAGCATTAAATCGTAAAGCTAAATTAATATTAGATATTAAAGCAAGTAACTGGATTAGAGAGGACTGACCTTTAGTATCTTGATCTAATAGCTTATTAACAACGGGATGAAAATCTTCTCCATTTTCTCTAGCTATATTCATCTGCTCTGTAGCTAATTCTAAAAGTCTAGTATTTGGTAATTTTAAATTAGCTGGTACAGGATTAAAAATTACTACCCCTTTATCATTATCAAAATCTATATATTTAAGATTATTTTCTTCAATTACACCATCTAAGCTATAGCCTTGATTAGCAAAAATAAACCCATTATAAATGGGGTTTTTCCACCCCAAAACCTTTACTCCATGTGATTTTAAGTACTCTAAACTAGCCTTAGCATCTATCACATCTTTAAATCCCGATGATATAAACCATACCGGCTTAGCAGCTATAGTTACTAAGTCCTTAGATATACGGCCACCTGTAATGCCACCCATACCAGCCGTAACCACTATATTAAAAGGCAAGGCTAATTTTATTAAAGCCGAGGCAGTAAGATAACCACTTACCTCGCTTTGGCTTAAATTCTGAAGTGTTAATGCATCTATGCGTTTCCAATCTTGCCGATGACGAGCTTTTAAAACCTCCCCTAAAGCACCTTGTTTAATTATCCCTTCACTAACATAAGGTAAGCTAATTTCAGCTTGTGGCCACAGATAATTAATTAAGTTATTATCTAAAGAGGGTAGACCCCGCCCTAGTAGAGCAGTCTCTACTAGAACAGGGTTTTTAATTCCTTGTTTCATTATTTATTTCCAACCTTCATATTGGTCAATATTCTCTGTGGTTACAATAGCTAAAGGAGAATGCACAGTATCAACATCATGACCTTGGACAGTTTTAAGAGCTAATAATACTGCTGCTTTGGCGTAAACAGTTGAGGAATATGCTATGCTTCCATCTAGTTTACCTGCTTTTATCGCTTCAGCAGCTTCATTTATAAAGTCTACCCCGAAAATTATTTTTCCATCTCTTTGACCAGCAGCTTCTAAAGCATCTGCAGCCGCTAAAGCCATAACATCATTACAAGAGAAGATTCCCTTAAGATCAGGATGAGCTTGCACTAAATTAGTGGCAATATTATAAGCTGTGTTTCTATCCCAATTAGCTGGTTGAATAGACACTAATTCTACATTAGGAGCACTTTCAAATACTTTTTTAGCCCCTAAAGTACGTCCTTCACTTTGACCTGCACCAGGTATGCCTTGTATTATCGCAACTTTACCACCTTCGGCACCCATCTTTTCTACCATGTATTCTGCCGCTAGTTTTCCTTGTTCTTCAAAATCTACACATATGCGGCCATCAAGCTGCCCACCCTCATTAGCTACTGCTTCAGTATCTATCCCCGGGCCTAAGTTAATAACCTTTATACCTTTATCATTAGCTTGCACTACTCCCGGCACTAAGTTAAAAGGTTCAATGGGTGATATTATTAAAGCTTTATATTCTTTAGCTGTCATAGCTTGTAATGTTTCTAATTGTGATTTACTATCATTTTCAGTAGGAGCTGCCATAACTTCTACCTCGACACCCAGCTCCTTACCAGCTGCTTCATAAGCTTCTTTCATTCCTACCCAAAACGGATTAGTTAAAGTTATAACTAACGCACCGATTTTATCTCCGGTATTAATTTCTGGTAAGGGTTGAAGTTGTGCCATTAATACTTCTTCCATTTCTAACATCTTGACGTTAGTTATTTCAGTTCGATTAGGTGCTTGGGCATCATTATTATCATTGTTAGGAGTCTTATTAGTCCCCCCACAACCCACTATTGACATCAATAAAGCCATAATTAATAATATTGAACACGTTTTTTTAAACTTCATTTCATTCGCTTCCTTATAAAATAATATTTAGGTTGATAAAGGTAACCTATAACCCTTTCTTAATTAGCCTCTTTTAACCTGTTTACAGTACTTCTGAAACGCAATTCCGAAGTTATTACGGCAATTAATATAATTAGACCGATCGCTAATTGTTGATAATATGAAGGAATACTCATAATTGTAAGACCATTACGAAGTACTCCTAATAACAAACAAGCGATTACGGTGCCGCTTATACTCCCTCTCCCCCCTTTCATATCTGTTCCCCCCAGTACTACTGCTGCTATAGCATCTAATTCAAACATATAGCCAGCTAATGGTTCAGCTGTATTTAACCTAGCTGTCACTACTAAACCAGCTAAAGCTGCGGTAAACCCACATATTCCATATATAATAACCTTATATTTTTTGGTTGCTATTCCACTACGATGTAATGCTTCTTCATTTCCACCTAGGGCCAATGTATAGCTACCTAATTTGGTATAATTTAAAATAATAGCACCTAGCAATGCAGTTCCTAAGGCTAATAACATAGGTGGATTAACTGGACCAATATGACCACTTCCCCACCAAGTAAAAGACTTCCCTAACCAAGAAAAAGCAGACCCAAACCCATAAATAGGTATTCCAGTTGTAATAATTAAAGCAATACCTCGGGTAACTGACATGGTACCTAGGGTAACTATAAAGGGATTAATATTAAAAGCTGAAATTATAAGACCATTTAATAAACCTACAACAGCCCCCACTATTAAACCTAATAAAATAGCTATTTCTACTGAAATACCACTGTGCATAGCTGTGGCCATACACACCCCACTTAAGGCCACTACTGCCCCTACTGATAAATCAATTCCAGCTGTACAAATAACAAAGGTCATTCCTACTCCAAGTATGACTAGTAAAGCCGACTGA
>JAAYRQ010000112.1 GCA_012518685.1 Syntrophomonadaceae bacterium
ATTTGCAGTTCCTAAATCTATTCCCATATCTTTACCAAACAATTTTTTATCCTCCTTAATAATTAAATAAGGTTTTTCGATTTTAAACTTACATAGCAATTATCACCAATAATAATGTGATCCAAGACTGGTATTCCCATTAAAGACCCTGCCTCTATTAAATCCTTGGTAATCTTAATATCTTCAGGACTTGGAGATGGATCTCCACTAGGATGATTATGCACTAAAATAATCGAAGCAGCACTAATTTTTACCGCAGTTTTAAAAACCTCACGCGGATGCACAATAGAGCTATGTAAGCCTCCTATAGATACATCTTCCTTTTGGATTACACCATTTTTACGGTCTAAGTATAGAACCCTAAAATATTCCCTATCCAAATACTTCATTTCTTCCATGACCATATTCTTAACATCTTCAGGGGATTTTATATAAATCCTATTAAAGGTGATAGTAGCAACCCTTTCTCCCAATTCAAAAGCCGCCTTAATCTGCACTGCTTTAGCTAATCCAATCCCCTTTTGCTCCTGCAATTCTTCGATACTAGCCTGTTTTAAAAAGCGTAAGTCGCCATACTTCTTAATTAACAAATCCGCTAATTCTAAAGCAGTTAAATTTCTAGTCCCCATCCCTATTATTATAGCCAAAAGTTCCGATTCAGATAAAGTGCTTGCCCCCAAGTTCAGCATCTTTTCACGCGGTTGTAAGCTAGGCGGCATTTCTTTAATCGTGAGCCTATACTCCTCCATCATTCACACTCCCCAGCAAGTTCACCCCTTGCTTGGCTAACATTTTATAAAGACTAACCAGAGGCAAACCCACTACATTATAATAACACCCTTCGATTCTTTCGACTAATAAGGCTCCCTTACCTTGAATACCATAGCCTCCAGCCTTATCATAAGGCTCCTTAGTGTTTATATAACTATCTATTTCACTAGAAGTTAAGTTTCTAAAATACACTAAGGTAGTCACCAACTCGTTCTCTATAATATTAGTATTAAGATTATAAAGACATATCCCTGTCATAACCTTATGTGATTTTCCGCTTAACATTGTTAGAAAATCAAAAGCCTCCTGCTTATTATTAGGCTTACCTAAAATTATACCATTACACACTACAATCGTATCAGCAGAAATTATAATACTATCAAGGGGTGCTATTTTAGCTACCGCTTTAGCCTTTGAAGTTGCTATCCGTATGGCTGCAGAAGTAGGAGATTCATTAGCTAGTATTTCTTCATTAATTTCAGCAGTAATTAGGCTATAATTAATAGCTAAAATGTCGAATAAATCTTTTCGGCGGGGTGACTTAGAAGCTAAAACAATATTAGACAATTAAAAACCCCCACATTATAATCTTTTAAAAACAAAGTAAGCAATAATAAAACCTAGGATAGTAAATAAATTAATATGTAACATAAAACCAAAAGTTAAAGTAAAAACTTTTAAATCTAAGATAAAACTAGGCAATCCTATGCTTTGGGTATATCCTAACTCTGATAATGCTGGCCATACTCTTAATATAGCCTCTCCTATCCAACTGCCAATAATTCCACCTAAGATTAATAATATTAATAGAAGTTGCCAACTAGGATAAGATTTTGATTTTGCCACAGATACAGCCTCCACATCAAACATTTTTTAAAGTTTAGCACTA
>JAAYRQ010000113.1 GCA_012518685.1 Syntrophomonadaceae bacterium
ATGTTTTTATCTATGTGGGATTATATCAGGGGTATTGATGAAGATTTTAGCCTATATGCTGGTGAACCACCTATATATGATGGAAGTCTTACGGATGGCTATGTGCAGCCCTTTGCGGATAGTCCTTTAGATGATGAACCTGTGGGACAATTAGTATATCTTAACTTGATTAATAAGGCGAAAAAGTATGTCTATATCACTACACCTTATTTAATTATTGATAATGAAATGGTTACCGCTCTGTCATCAGCGGCTAAATCGGGAGTCGATGTAAGAATTATTACACCACATCATCCCGATAAGTGGTATGTTCATTCGGTTACCAAATCTTATTATACTCATTTAGTAGCCGCAGGGGTTAGAATCTATGAATATTCACCAGGTTTTATACATTCTAAAACTATGGTAGCTGACGATGAATATGGTATAGTAGGTACGATTAATATGGATTATAGGAGTCTATACTTACACTTTGAATGTGGAGTATGGATGTATGGTAATTCTAGTATAGTAGATATAAAGGCAGACTTTTTTGCTACCTTAGAACTATGTCAAGAAATTACTATGAAAGATGTAATGCAAATTAAATGGTATCAGACCTTTACCAGATCTATTTTGCGGGTTTTTGCTCCGCTACTATAATGGTTGTTTATGAGGGGGATTTAAATGGCGATTAATAAAGGGGTTGAGGAGTGGCTTTTTAGCTATCTAGAAAATAGTCTTAAGGATACGGAATTTTATCAACTCTTAGGTATAGAATTAATAGAAATAGGGGCAGGGGAAGCTGTCTTAGGAGCTAAAACTACTTCTAAACATACTAATCCTTTAGGGCTTATCCATGGTGGATTATTAATGTCCATAGCTGATGCGGCGATGGGCAATGCGATAAGAAGTCTAGGGGCTCGGGCTGTGACTATTGATATGTCAACATCTTTTATAGCGGCGGCTCAAGTAGCTACAGAGATTAAAGCTACAGGCAAGGTATTAAAATCAGGAAACAAGCTCTTTTTTGCGGAGGCTTTTATTAATTCTTCCGAAAAATTACTAGTGCATACCAAAGGGACATTCTATAAAACAGGGGATATTACCCCCTAAAAATATTTTATTAAGGTGATGTAAATGGATAATATTATTATGTTAGATAACTTCTATTTATTTACTTTTTCTAACACTACTGATGCTTTAAAAGCGGAAAAAGTGTTGAAAAATAATAATTACGAACATATCCTCATTCCAACTTTGCGAGAGATATCTTCTAGCTGTGGTTTATCGGTCAAGGTAAGACCAGAATTAACTAATATCATCAAAGAACTTCTGGATAGTAATAAAATAAATTTTGCTAATATATACAGAGTCGAAAAAAAAGATAAGGATTATTTAATTGAAAACATTAATTAAATTAATTTCCGTCCCTTATAGGACGGTTTTTCTTTATAATGTAAATATATGCAAAAAGGAGAAGTAAATGGGCTTAATTAATATAATAGATTATTTTAAGGATGACAATGTATTAGCTTCCTTAGTTGATAATTATACATATAGACCTAAACAAGCCCTGTTAGCGGAAGAGATATACAGGGTTTTTAATGATAATGAATTTTTAGTTGCGGAAGCTGGTACAGGAATAGGTAAATCTTACGCCTATTTAATCCCTGCTATTTTATGGGCACATAATGAGGGAGAGAAGGTAGTAATATCGACCAGAACTAAGGCCCTACAACAACAATTAGTCGAAAAGGATATTCCCCATATTAAACAAGCCTTAAAACTTGATATTAAAGTAGCTGAAGCGAAGGGGCGGGAGAACTATTTATGCTGGTATAAGTATATGCAAATACTAGCAGGTAAGCAGAGTCTAAGCCCTGAAGAAGCTGTTTTTGTGGATAAAATATTGGCTTGGGCTGAAAGAACTAAAACAGGGGATAAAAAAGAATTAAGCCTAAAATCAGATATTATGAACAAATGGTATCTGGTGGCAGCGGATAGAAAAAGTTGTGCTAAAAATTTATGCCCTTATACTGATAAATGTTTTCGTTTAAAAATGATACGAAAGCTAGAGAAGGCAGAGCTGATTATTATTAACCATGCCTTATTATTAAGTGATATTGTAGTTGATAACAGTATTTTGCCAGCTTATGAATACTTAATTATAGATGAGGCACATCATATTGATAAGGAAGCATTTTCTAGGTTAGCTAAGCGGGTTAGCTTTGCAGAACTAGAGGAAATATTAAATAGTTTTAATGTTAATAAACCTTATAAAAAAGGGCTTTTACCAAGGTTAAAGAAGGAAATACCCGAAGAAATAGACGCTATTGAAGAATGTATTAAGCTTACGGAACGGGCTAAAATTCTACTGGCTGACTTTCAAGAGAAGCTAAAAAGTGAATTGAATAAAAACCATAAAGAAGAACATGCCACAGTTATTAAAAATGCACTTAAGGACAAGTTATTAACACTTGTTTCCAATGCATATTTTGAGTTAATAGAAGTGTTAAATCGTCTAATATTTCAAATTGAGTCTTTAAAAGTGGAAGAAGCTGATTTGTTAATAGTTTATTCCTTATTAAAAGATAATGTGGATTATTTTTATGGGATTATGGAAGAAGACATCGAAGACAATGAGGCCATAGTATGGGTGGAATGGTATAGAGGAGAAATTAAAAACATAATATCATCAAAAATTAGTATTGGTTCTATTTTAAATACTTCCTTATATAAAAAGCTAAAAACTTTGATCTTATTATCGGCTACTATTACTATTGATGGTAAATTTGATTATTTTATTAATAAAAGCGGTTTGGCAGAATTGGAAGACTTAGATAGACTTAATACCTTTATCAGTGAGTCACCATTTGATTATGATAAAAATGCCAAAATGCTAGTAGTTACAAATTTGCCCCCCCCAGATAGTATAGCTTATATTAAAGAAATAACTTCGACTTTGCTAGAAATAATAAGTGTGACAAAAGGAAAAACCCTAATACTTTTTACTTCCCGTAAACAAATGCTGGATTGTGCTAGTCTTTTAAGACCTCATTGTGAGAAAAAAGGCATTAACCTTTTAGTGCAAAATGAAGATGGTGAAGCGACTAATTTGTTAGATATGTTTATGCTGAATGAAAATAGTGTCTTATTAGGTTTAGATAGTTTTTGGGAAGGGATTGATTTGAAAGGTGAAATTTTAACCTATTTAGTAATTGTGAAACTGCCTTTTAGGGC
>JAAYRQ010000114.1 GCA_012518685.1 Syntrophomonadaceae bacterium
TAAGACTTCTACTGCATCGCCCCATAATTCTTCAAGACCATAGAATTCCCGTTCTTCCTGCCTAAACACATGAACTAAGATAGAACCATAATCTAGTATTACCCATACTCCTTCCTTATGTCCATCCCTGCGTATAGGCTTAATGTCATGTTCAGTTAGCTTGCTGTCTATGGCTTCTATTATGCTTTTAACTTGCAAGAAGTTACGCCCACTAGCTATAAGAAAATAATCTGCTATCACCGTTTGTTCATGCACATCTAATACGACAATATTATTAGCTTTTTCATCTAAGGCTGCTTCTACTATTAGGTTAATCATTTTTTTTAATTCTTTTTCGCTCAAATGCTAACATCCTCCTATTTCTAATACTGTTTCTCTAAAAATATATTTCTTACTTGAACCGTTTTGGGGTGTAGTAATCTTTTCTTATCTATACAGTGCTTTATGGTTAATTCTAAACCGACTAACATGGCATCGTCAAGCTGCTTATATGCCAAGCAATATAGCCTTTCCCTAAGTGGGTAATCACGACTAGGTTCTATTAAATCTGCTAGGAATATTATTTTATCAAAATCGTTCATATTAGCATCCCCTAGGGTATGTCTAGCTATGGCAGTAAGTATTAGTGAATCAGATGTAATTTTATCCTCCCTTAATAAGCGGGCGCCTACTCTAGCATGTAAGATGTCTGGGATTAGATATTCTATTTTATCTTCTATAAGGTTGTATTCCTCAGCTATAGTGATTAATTCCTGAGCTGCTAAGCCCTTAGCATAATCATGTAAGATACCAGCCAAGTATGCTTTATCCCCATTTTCGCCATAATGAATAGCCAAGTTTTTAGCCTCCTCAGCTACATTTTGGGAATGAGCATATCTTGTAGGTGGTAGCCTTTCTTGCATTATATTTTTTATTTCTTCTATATTTACCATATTATACTCCATAAAGATTGTTTTCTAGAATATATTTCTCGACCCTTTCTGGCACTAGGTATTTGATAGATTTTTTTTGGGAAATCCTTTTCCTAATCGCACTAGAAGATATTTCTAGGGTGGGGATTTTATAGAATGATATTTTTTCCTTAGCATTATTAGGTAAGTTTTTATACACATCATCATCAGGCTTTATATTATAACCTGCCCGAGTAGCTACTATAAAGGTAGATAAGGCTAAAATTTCTGCTACATCCTTCCAAGTCGGTAAGTTAAGCAGCGAGTCCAACCCAGCTATGAAATAAAGTTGGCTATTAGGGTAGATGATTTTGAAATAATTAAGAGTGTCAATGGTGTACGATGTGCCTACCTTTTTTATCTCGTAATCAGATATAGTGAAATCTGGGTTTTCTGCGATGGCTAGCTCCACCATATTATAGCGATATTCTTTGTCGGATATAGCGTTACTTTCTTTATGGGGAGGATGGTAGGCAGGTACGAATATTATTTTATGCAAACCATATACTTCCTTGGCCCATTCAGCAGCTATAAGATGTCCATAATGGATAGGATCAAAAGTCCCTCCGATAATTCCTAATTTAACCACCGTTATAATCCCCACCTATTTATAACCTAATTATTAAGGTAAATAATA
>JAAYRQ010000115.1 GCA_012518685.1 Syntrophomonadaceae bacterium
AGCGGATGGAGAAGATTGACTGTAATGAAGCTTGGTTTCATAAATCCTTCCAACTCGATCCTTGGGCGACTGCTAGTCAATTATTATCCTGGCGGGATGAATTAGTTGTTAACGGTTGGACCAATAATCTAAATTCTATGGTTTCACCGCGTTTAAAATGTCTTGGGGATATAGAATGTGTTAATATTCCAATTTCAAATGGTGAGGCAGATCGCTTACAAATGGTTATTAAATACCTAAAAGACGATTTTCCAATACCCATTAGGGCTATTGAATTACTGGAAGAAGGGGATACCTTGCCCCTAGTGTGGCAAAAAATCCTAAAACTGCTGCAAGCCCAAGGTACTGAGATAACGGTAAGGGAAAAACCAATTATTCAAAGACATCACTCTAATCTTAGCCATGTTCAAGCTTGTTTATCGAATATTGATAATAACGGTAACTTATCACCTGATGATGATTCCTTAATCTTGCTGAGGGGAAATAATGAATGGGAACTAGCTGAACATATAGCCTATTGGTTATCCCTAAAGGAAGATACCCATCCAGTAACCTTCATTTGCGAGGGCGATACTACCATATTAGATCTTGCTCTGGCTAAATTCGGTCTGCCTACTATTGGTAATTCTTCCCCTTCCTCGGGGCGCGAAATACAACAACTACTGCCTTTATTATTTAAAAATCTGTGGGAACCAATTAATATTGATGACCTAGCTGACCTGCTATCACTTAATATTTCTATTTTTTCACCTTGGATTTCAAATATTTTATTATCTGCCATTAATCGTGAACCCGGTGTTGGCGGCAGGGCTTGGCAAAGGGCCTTAGAACAAATAGAAAATTATCATAAGCTTTTACAAAATGGAGATAAAAAAGAACAGACTGACAAAGATAATGATAAGAAAAAACCACCCCTTACTGAAGGAGAAATAAAGGCTTTATTAGAAAAAATTAATCAAATATTCATTAATAACCGTTTTGAACCTAACGAGGGAATTCCCGAAGAAAAGCTTCAGGAAGTATGTCAGATATATATTGATAGATGTATGGGATTTTTACATAAGGAGCCTGCCTTAATCGATTATATTAATCAGGCCCGACTTGTCCAAGAACTTGTCAAAGGTAAAGGAAAGATTTCCCGCATAATGTTGGATAAACTCCTCGCCACTATTATTGGCTCTGGAAATAAAAGCTTTGACCGCTATCAAGAAGTGAGTAAATGGAGGGTAGTTAAGCACCCCGGACAAATAATAGAGGATTCTTGCGAAGTAATATGGTGGGGTTTCAATGATTTTAATGCCAAACCATCTACTTATTGGACTGAGGCAGAACATCAAGCCCTAGCTGACGAAGGAGTTAGATTAGATGATACTCATAAGTTAAGACAAGGTGAACTACAGGCTTGGCTACGGTCATTTATGCAAACTAAAAAAAGATTTATTGGCCTACATGCTAAGCAAATAAATGGTGAAATAATATCTCCTCACCCCTTTTGGGATATGCTTTTTCATACCGCCAAGGGCAATATTTATAGCAATGAAGAAGTCGCTAATTTTATAGTGCGAGATCAGAAAGGTTATTATGGCTCTGATAATTGGCAATTTGCTGGGATTAATGCAAAGTTAACTCCTAGATCTCCTATAATGCCGATAACAAAGGAAAATCCCTATACTTATGACCTATCCCTTTCCAATAATAGTCAAACGGAAGAGGATAAGTATAAGATCAAGCTAGATTTCTCCTATACCCAGGCAGAAACCCTAATATCCTGTCCCTTTAGGTGGTTTTTAGATTATTACGCAGGTTTAAGATTTTCACCTTCTCGGCAAACCCCCCATGTGAACTTAATTTTAGGCAATATTAGCCACCGTATAATTGAGGAAATGTATAAAAAGACTAAAGTCTGGCAACCAGAAACTGCCCAAGAAGAGGCTGCTGAGCAATTCGATATACTTCTACCCTCTATGGCATCATATTTGTTATTGGAAGGTAATGCCCTCACAAAATCACGACATAAAAAAGTTGTTGTCGGGGCAGTAGGCAATCTGGTAGAGAAAATAAATAATCAAAATCTTAAAGTCAAGGAAACCGAAAAAGCCTTGAAATATACAACAGAATATAATGATAGGGAATACCACTTTGAGGGCTTTGCTGATTTATGGCTTAACAATGATAATAATGATGATTTTATTTTAGACTTAAAATGGTCATTTAAAACTGAGGATTATGAGGATAGAGTGAGAGAAGCCATTGCGATACAATTAGCCATTTATTATAAAATGCTAAAAGAGACAAACGGCAATTCCTCCATCCACACTGCTTATTATTTATTGCCTTCAGCTGACTTGATAACAGACAGTGAATTATTATCCAATAATCCTATAAAAACTAGTTATTCAAATGATAAGGTATGGAATATGACTATGAAAGTCTTAGATGAGCGGATAGAAGCATTAGAAAACGGTATTATTGAGGCTAAAGGTTGTAAGGAATTAGCGGCAGTAATTAAAAGCGATTTAAAAGTAAAAGATTATGTAAAATTTATAAGAAGAGATTATCTAAGTGACAATAAGGTCTATCTTGGGGCTAGCTGTGATTACTGTGATTATAGGTTCTTATGCGGCTATAGGGAGGTAAGTAAATGAAAAATATTAAAATTATAAATGCTAGTGCCGGCTCGGGAAAAACCCACTCCATAACTAGGAAGATTGTTGACGCTATAAATTCAGGAACAAGGCCAGAGGAGATTATAGCCACTACATTTACAAATCGAGCTGCTAGGGAACTAAAAGAACGAATAAAAGGCGAATTATTAGCTGACCATAAGTTGGAGGAAGCTAACCTCATCTATGATGCTTATATCGGTACGGTTAATAGCATTTGCGGACGGCTACTAGAAGAATACGCCCTAGAAGCTGGCTTATCGCCTAATCTTAAAGTCATTAGCGAGGAAGATGGTAATCATTTATTTAACATAGCCATAGAAAATGCTATAAATAAGATCTCCCCCCACATAGAACCAATTGCTTATCGCTTAGGCTTGGATGGCAAGGGTAATTATTATCAAAAAGATTCGGACTGGCGCAATGATGTTAGGGAAATTACTGAAATAGCTAGAAGAAATAAGATATCAGCTGAACAATTACAGGCATGTAAGGAAAGTTCCCTTGCTTCTATCTTTCAATATTTAGATCTTACTCCTAAAAGCAACCTTAACCAAGAATTAGAAAGACTCCTGAATGAGACATTGGGCAATCAAACTTTATCTAGTCAAAAAGCTTCCTTTAAAGGGGATTCTATTAAATGTATGGAAAAAATAGATTATTGTGCCCAAAATATGAATAAGCTTAGCTGGAAGGATTGGGCCGATTTAGCCGATAATAAACCCAGCAAAAATGAAAGGGATATTTTAAGCCCTATTAATAAAAAAGCGGCAGAGGTTTTGCACCACCCTCAACTACACAAGGATGTTAGCACGATTATTGAGGGTGTATTTGATTGTGCCATTGATAGTCTTGATGCATACGCTAACTATAAGAAAGCACATGGCTTAATTGATTTTATTGACCAAGAGGCAATAGCCCTCGATCTTTTATCAACTAACCAAGAGGTGGCTGCTTCTGTAAAAGAAAGATTGAAGTTTTTTGTGGTAGATGAGTTCCAAGATACTAGCCCTATACAATTAGCACTTTTTTTAACCCTTAGCCAAATAATTGAGAAATCTGTCTGGGTGGGGGATCCCAAACAATCTATCTACGGCTTTAGGGATGCCGATCCTAGCCTGATGCAGGAAGTAGTTAAGAAGGTTACTAATAAAGAAATATTAGATTATTCATGGCGCTCTCGGGAAAATCTGGTTAATTTCACTAATGCTTTATTTTCACAGGCATTTCACCACATAAATCCCTCTGAGGTTATTTTACAAATACCTAATGAAAGAAAACATATAGCCCAAAATGGTTCATTAGAAATCTGGTATTTAAATGCCCCTAAAAAAGAAATTGAAATTGAGGCCCTTGTAAAAGGAGTGCAAGACCTGATTCAACGGGATATTAAGCCAGGTGATATAGCCGTTTTATGCCGTACCAATGATAATTGTAAAAACCTAGCAGATACTTTAGAAGAAGCGGGGATTAGAACCTCTTTGGGCCAAACAACCTTATTAGAGGCTTACGAATGTCATTATGCCTTGTCTGCTTTAAAATATATGACTAACCCCCGTAACAATCTAGCACTTATTGAATTAGTTAATATTTTATATCCACAAAAAACAGACTGGTTAAAAAAAATAATGGATAAACCTAAAGACATCAGTTCTCTATGGGCCGATGAAGATTTATTAAAAACACTCAAGGCCGCTAATCCACAGGTTAAATATTGGACACCATTAGAGGCTCTAGAACAAGCTATAAATAAAATTGATTTAATAAATAAAATAAAAGTAAATGAAATAGGAATTTTCCCTAACCCGGAATCAGCTTTGAATAATTTGGAAGCCTTAAAGAAGCACTGTCAGGAATATACTACTTATTCGTCCTCCTATATGCATACACCGACCATTGACGGTTTTATCGCTTATTTGAATGAAAAAAATCCTAGCCAAGCCCAGATAATAGATGAAAATGCAGTCAACATACTTACTTATCATGGTGCTAAAGGTTTGGAATGGCCTTGGGTAATCTTGGCCGACCTAAATACTTCCGTTAATTCTACTATTTTTGGGGTTCATATTGAACCTGCAGCGAATTTTGACCCTAAAAATCCCTTAGAAAATCGCAAAATACATTATTGGCCTTGGCCATTTGGGGCTAAAAAAAGCTTCTCTATTTTAGATGAAAAAACTGCGGGCCTTTCTAGAAGTAAGGAAATTCAAAAATTAGCCCTCGAAGAAGCCCAACGCCTTTTATATGTCGCCATGACTCGTCCTAAAGATGGTTTAGTTATTACGCTAAGGAAAGCCGAGCTTAAAAGTGGTCCTAAAATTTATGCTGAATGGTTGAATATTTTAACAGATAAAAACCATAATCCTATTGTCAACTGGCAATTATCTAATGGTGTTTCTAGGATAGTTATTAATAATTCTATTTTACCTATCAAAATACTAGAATTCTCAGGAAATTTTACGAAGTTAGCAACCGTAAGCAATGATGTGTACTTTATAGAAATACCTACTCCCCCTTGTCAAACTGAATATTCACCAGCACGGGTCAATCCTAGTAGTCCAGAATTAGGTGATAATGATGATATAGATACAGGAGATGCCTGGAAAGAAATCCATAATTTTAACCAACGAATTAATATTAAAGGAAAACCTGAAATGGATCATCTGGGTAATGCTATTCATGGATATTTGGCTATTGATAGCCAAGCATTTTCTGAATCTAAACGACTAGAAGTAGCCCAAAGGCTTATTAGGCAATGGAAGATGGAATCCACGCTTGAAGCGAGTGAAATTGTTATAGCTGGTAAAAATCTTATGGATTTCCTAGAACAAAATTATAGGGACTATAAAATATTTAGGGAATGGCCTATAGTCTGGGTAAAAAATAATGGGCAATTACTCCAGGGTTGGATTGATATGATGTTAGAATTGCCTGATGGCTATGTAATTATTGATCATAAAAGTTACCCTGGGAAAAATTCAGAAAGTCGCGTAAAAAAATATGCTCCCCAACTAGGTGTTTATAAACAAGCAGTAGAGAAGTCCACAGGAAAAACAGTAAAGGAAGTATTAATCTATTTACCGGTTAGCGGATTAATTATGAAGATGTCATAGACCCTTAACACGAAATTATCTCCCCCTTATATTATCCCAGAATAACTACAAAAGTCATGTATGAATTTAAATCCCCATACATGATTTTAATTTGCTACATTTTTGGGTTGACAAATACAGGAAGCTATGATATATTCCAGATTATAATCTGCAGAAGGGAGTTTATTATGAAAGAAGCCAAAATCCTATTGATTTTTATAGCGACTTTTGCAATACTATTTGTCGGTTGTACAAATCCATCAACATCAGGCACATCGGAGCCGCTCGACCCTGTCGTTTCCGAGATGGAAACAGCTCCAACCCCCTCAGAACTGACCACTCCAACAACAGAAAAAGTAGAAATAAGCATTGATCTTAAGAGAGACGAGTTTTTAGGCAAATACGCTTCTTATGAAGAATTTATTGAATTTGATGAGGACGACTATCAAAAAATTGTTATCACAACAAATGTGGCAGTAAAGGATTTTAAATTTATCGAAATCGGGTTTGAAGAGAAGGAAGCAAATGTCGTGTTTTCAGAAAATAAAGTATTGTATTCGCTGGAAGAATTGTCGCCTGAAAAACCGTTCATTGTAACCTGGATGGAGCAGGGAGCAATTCCGCATAGAGGAATCTCCTTTGTAGATGAAACCAATGCAACAAGATGTTTTTATATTGCCGCGAGCGGTGAAGATGGTTCACTAGTCCTCGTCGAATTTGAAAATACATAAAGAGCACTGATTCCCTTACTGGAAATCAGTACCTTATACTCATAGTTTTAGTGCGTGTCTATTAAAAAACTCTTTAGTGTTAGTTCAAATCCCTCAATTATTGAAATATAGAGATATAACATCCATAATTACCATTAGATATGGTGGAGGCGGGGCGGTTCACCTAGTAAGCAAACATCAGCGGAAACTGGCCAAAGACTTTACTAAATCCGATTTTGAAAGACATAATTATTTATAAACATCTCCCCTAGGGGCAATAGTTTCTATAATTATGGTTTGCTCCAGCTTGTTTCTTCGGAAAATAATACGGAATACTCCCACCCTTAACCGAAATAAATCCCCCTTACCTTTCATAGGAACTATATCACCGTCTGGTGGATTTATAATTAAGCCTTCTAAAGCCTTTTTCAATCTAATTCTAGTAGGTTTATCCAAACTAGCTAAATATTTGACTGCTTCTTTTTTTAGAATAATTTTATATTCCATATTCATCAATAGCTTCTTCTAGAGATACATATTCATCGGGAGAATTTAATTGGCGTAATTCTTCTTCATTCAAAAATTCATCATCTGGAGTAAGTTTTGCTATATCTTCCCAAGTTCTTTTAGGACGATTTATTAAAAATAATAAATAATCATACGCCGATTTAGTATCTGCTTCATGTAAGCGGTCAATTAATAAATATAACTCCTCTTTATTTTTGGCCAAGATTTTCACCTTCTTAGAAATTTATATTATCATTTTACCATTTTTATATGCAAAACTGAAACCACCCTTTTGTCAAAATATATAAAAAAGCATAGCTTACCTATTGGCAAGTGCTTTTATTTTACCGCCTTTTCTTTTTTTCAACCGCTAACCTTATCAGGTTAGCGTGGGGGTAAACCCCCAAACCCCTGCGGTTCTAACGAACCGCTTCGGGTGTCTTTGCCCCCGTCTCCCTAGCCTTATGTTTGCTTTTTTAAAGTAATGTTCTTACTCAGAACATTACTTTAAGTACATTGTGTACTAACGGCTAGGGAGACGGGGGCGGTATATATGAATTTTTTTTG
>JAAYRQ010000116.1 GCA_012518685.1 Syntrophomonadaceae bacterium
ATAACATCTTCACCTTTTAAGCCCCGTAAGTTCCTAACATTAGCCTCACCTAAAACCCACCTAATAGCATCGACTAGATTACTCTTGCCACAACCATTAGGCCCCACTATTACATTAATACCCCTGTTAAGGTTTATTTCCGTATCATGGGCAAAAGACTTAAAACCTTTAAGCTCTATTTTTTTAAGATACACTCTTGAGTCCCCCATATTAAATAATACTTACATCCCCAGTAGTAACTAAAAGCTCCTTATCCTCTACTTGTAGAACTAGACTGCCTTCTTCATTAATATCTAAATTAAGTCCTGTAATAGCAGAGTTAGCTTCCTTTATAGTTATATTTTTACCTAAATGAATACATCTTTCCTTAAAATCCTGTCTAATTTTAGTAAAACCCGATTGTAAGAAAATATTATAATAATCAGCAATATCTGATAAAAGTACTGCTAGAATATCGTTATTTATCTGTTTTTGCTGAGTTTCTAAGTATAAAGAAGTAGGTTTTAAAGAATTAATAAAATCACCTGGCAAATTATTATTTACATTAATCCCTATACCAGCTATAAGCAAGTTTTCCTTATCTTGATTTTTCATAACTTCTAACAAAATCCCCGCAATCTTTTTATTATTTACTAAAACATCATTAGGCCACTTTAGGCTGGCAGGACTAGGTAAAAAGTTGTCCAAGGTCCTAGCTACTGCACTTGCAAGAACTAGCGACATTAGTGGCCAACTAGATAAGTCTAACTTAGGCTTTAATATAAGGGAAAACCATAGGCCCCCGACATCAGAATCCCATCTACGGCCTAAGCGCCCTCTAGCAGCTGTCTGCCTTCCTGCCACAAGCACAAATCCTTCTTGCTTATTAGCTGCTAGTTTCTTAGCTTCATCATTAGTAGAGGATAAAGTCGGATAATAAATAATATCAGTTACCAAACTATTATTAACTAATTTTTCCTTAACCCTAGAAGGAATAACAATGTTTTCATAGTCTAAGAGTTGATAGCCTTGCAGCTTATCATAAGTAATATAATACCCTTCCGCTCTTAAAGCTTCAATATTATTAAACAATTCTGCAGTAGTAATGCCTAATTGCTCAGCTAGTAAGTTTGTTGCGATATAATTACCGCCTAAATCGAATAAACTACTTAAAATATTAGCCTTCATTAGAATATCTTCCTTTTATATCACTTAATATTTAATAATAACCGAAAATTGCTGAATATAAAAGTATGCGTAGAAAGGACAGTGCTTAAAGTTATTATTTTGCACAAAAAAATCCCACCCTTAAACCAGATGGGATTTCTAATTCTTAATTTATTTATAATTACTATAGACTTACAACCAAGAAACCTTCTTCGATGTACTTCTTCATACCTGCATGCCCTTTTAGATCTTCTAACATTGGCAGACCATAGGATTGGTTCTTATCATATACTTCCATAACCTTAGAACAGGCCTTACATATTCCTGCAATTAGGCCCTCTTCCTTAGCCTTTTTGTATAAGGGATTAGCTTCTTCTTCTAAAACTGAAACTAGCTTAACTGACATCCCCTCAAAAATAATTTTCACCTCATGCCCTGCCTCTGCTAAGTCTAAGGCATTCAGTAGGGTATGAAGAAAACACATCTTTTCACCTTGCATCGCATAGAATAATACTTTTTTCATTATTTAACCTCCTTGCTTGTTTTGTATTTTATATTATAACTTATAACTACCTATGCCATCTTGAGCCTTTAGCCCGCAGTATCCTGAGGAACATAGCGGAGAAGGCTCTATCACCTAGCTAATAATAGCCTTAGCTTTACTCCGATTGTATATATAGTTTTACTATATATGCACATCTCAGTATAGGAGAATACACTTAAAGGAAAATGATTATAAAAAAAGAAGCAAGCCTCAAGGAAAAGGCAAGAAGTGCCCGCCCATCTTAAAACAGTTGCTTAATTTCTATTAATTCTATTCCGTGCACAGGTAGGCTTGTATGGTTTTTATATTCACCAGTCAAGCTTACATTTTCTACCGTCATTTTAGGGCCGCTATTGTTTTTCAGATAAGTAATTTCCTCTGAAGTCATTTCTTCTATGGCTCCCATCTCTACCCATTTATCGTAGGCTGAGCCCTTATCGGGATTAAGTTTATAGGAGGTAATCTTATAATCACCTTCTAAGCCTTTTATCTTTAGCTCTATATCTTGGGTTAATTTATTGGCAAACACCTTATATCTGTCAGTAGCTTTTAAGAAAGAGGTATCACCCGACATAAATAGGTCATTAAAATAAGCAAAATTATATAATAGGACCTGCAAGCCCTCCTCACCTTTCGTAATTATATAATTATCCCCCTTAGCCAATAAGTCTTGACCTAATTTGCCTAAGAGAAAATAGGCATAATAGCTAGCCTTTTTAATCCCATCTTTATTAATTAAGCCATAATTTCCATGAAAA
>JAAYRQ010000117.1 GCA_012518685.1 Syntrophomonadaceae bacterium
TAATAATTCCTCTAAGGCTTCTTTGCCCATTTTAATATCACCTAATTGTTTGAGTAAAAAATCAACTCTGTCCGTAATTTCCTTGTATTCCGTAATAGAATCTAGATCAACCGTCCCTATTAGGGCTAATTCTTCAACTAATTTAGCTAATTCAGCCCTAAACTGCCTGATTTCACTTGTAGTATAGGTAATATCTGTATTATCTGGCAATTCTTGCTTAGTTATGGTTTGATATTTTTCTTTTAAATTAACAAGCTGGGTTTCCAACCTAGCTAATTGTAATTCATCATTATGTATAGAAGATTCTAGCTTAATAATATGCTCATTAAGCGGCTTTAATATTTCTTTAAGGTTTTTAATTTTGGCTTCTTCTACGGATATGCTAGTCTTTTTCAGGTCTAGCTTGTTTTTAATTACAGCTAATTCATCAGCATTACTTTGGCTTTGTAGAGCTAGTTGCTTAGTTTTTTCCATTTCCAGATTAATATCTGTAACTAGTTTACTACTAATCAAAATAGCATTTTGCCAAGAGTCATAATAAGAATCTTTCACATTTAAAAACTGTTCTAGGTTGTTTTTTATCTTAATCAACTCTTCTTCCTTAGCTAGTAAATACTCATAGTATGAAGGTAACCTCGCCTGTCCTATCTCATAATCCTTTTGCTTTTCGTCTATCCTTAATCTTAGACTTTCTAATTGATTAGTATAGCTAGTGCTAGTTTTAGCTATATTTTCCAAATCATTTTCTAGTTGTGATAGCTCCGCATTAAGGCTAGTAATATTATTATTAATATCTCCAAGTTCACTTATAGCATTGTTTTTATTAAGTAGTGTATGGCTTACTTCTTCTTTTATTAAATCTTTTTGCTTAGTGGCGAGCTTAAGATGTAATTCTTTTTCATTGTAAGTATTTTTAATATTATTTATTTCTTGTTCGCTTTCGGCTAAGTCGATTTTTAAATTAGTTAGATTGGTTAAATTAAGCTGTAATTGTGCATTAAGCTCAGCTTTCTGCTGAATAAGATTTCTTTCCTCACTCCGTCTTTTCAAGGGACTATAGTTCATTTTGTTGCTGCTACTACCACCCGTCATAGCTCCACGACTATTAAGTACCTCCCCAGCTAAAGTTACTAGATTATAAGGTAACTGATATTTATCAAAAAGGCGAATACTTACCTCAATATTCTCTACTACTAATGAACGGGCAAAAATATAATCAATCGGTTTACGATAAGCTTCTTCACAGCTTATAAGTTCAGCAGCTACCCCTAATACGCCTTTTTCTTGTTTAACTTGATTAATAGCGATATTAGTAACCTTATTAACTCTAAGCAGGTCCAGAGGTAAGAGGGTAAGCCTACCTGCCTTATTGGCTTTTAGATATTCGATAACTTTTTTAGCATCTTCAGAAGAAGTAACAACTATGTTCTCTAAGCCTCTACCTGCAATCGTTTCGATGGCTGTTTCTAGCCCTATGGGAACAGTAATTAGCTCACCTATCACCCCCATAATACCTGGTATTTCATTTTGGAGGCTAAGCACTTTTTTTACTGCTGGAGAATAACCGACTAACTTTTCTTCATTATCTTTAATCGTAATTAGGCGGTTATTAATCCCCCTAAGCTCATTTTCCAAGTTAATATTAATTTCTTCTAGCTTTCTAAGCTTCTGTAATGTAATGTCTTTTTGTTTAAGTAAATTCCCTAATACTAGCGAAAGCTCTTTAATATCAGCACTTAAGCCATCAATATCATGTTCTAGTTTGCTTAAGGCTGACTGATTGTAGTTAATAGTCTTAGTCAACTCTTGATTTTTTATAGTCAATCTCGTATTTTTTTCCCTAAGTCTATTTAATAAGCCTTCCTTTTCATTAATAGTGTTTTTCAAGTTTGCTTCATCTTCTATATGGGTAAAAATATTAGCCTTATCTAGTTCAAACTGGGCATTTAACAAGGATAATTCCTCCTGTAATCTGGCTAAATAATTCTCATATAATGTTAATTCCACTAACTTGTGATGATAGCTTAATTTCTGAGTATAAGCATCAGCTTCTCTAGCTTTTACCTCTGAGGAGATTTTAACTAGCATTTCCTTATATTTCCCCTCATCTAATTTGGCTGATTTTAACCTTTGTTGATAATTATTAATTCGTTCTTGGCTAAGCCTAATATCACCTTTTAGACTATTTTCATGGTTTTCCAAGCCGTATAATTCGTCCCTAAGCTTAGTAATTTCTGTTTTTAATCCTTCTAGCCAATTTTCATTATTTTGCAAAAGCTCGTAATTAGCCCGCTTTTTAGCAGCATTTTCTGCAAATTCGGCTTTTAATCCTCCTAGGCTA
>JAAYRQ010000118.1 GCA_012518685.1 Syntrophomonadaceae bacterium
CCCTCTAGTTCCACCTTGCTAATAGCTCCCGAATTATATAGCTTTTCTAACCTCTTATAATTATTTTTAGCCTCTGCAAAATCAAGTTTAATACCCTCTAACTCAGCCTGAAGTATATCATAAGTTTGTTCTGCCTGAATCAAGCTAGTTTTATAAGTATTTTCCTGTAAGCTTAAATCAGGATTAGACAGGGTTAATAGGATATCTCCCTTATTAACTAAGTCGCCTATTTCTACTAATTGCTCTTCAACCTTACCATTTTCTATAGCAAAAATATTTACCTGACTACTAGCTTGCACTATCCCCGTCTCATTAACCACCTGTTTTATACTAGCTGATTTAACTTCATATAAATTAACTTCCGTAGCCCTTAAGCCTAAAGCCCCAATTATCCCCCCTAAAACCAAAATAGCTATTCCTATAAAAACCCACTTTCTCATATTAATACCTCACTCACTTAAGTTAATCTCTATTTTTCAAAACTTCTACTAAGTTAATTTTTTTAATTCCCCTAATGGCTAAACGATGTGCGATTATAATAAAAAAGATGGCCGTAAGGCAAGAAAAAACATAAGTCAAAGGATAAATAATTACGGGGAAACTATATAAATCTGTTTCAATAGAGCCTATAAAAGTTACAGCTAATAACCTACCTAGAGGCAAGCCTAATATAATTCCAAAAATACCCTGTAGTAAATTTTCCTTACCTAAGATAGCTGCTAACTGCTGGTTACTATAGCCTATAACCTTTAAGGAAGCCAATTCCCTTTCCCTTTCTACAAAAGCCATTAAAGAGGCATTATAGACTATAGCAAAACCTAAAATTACTGCAAATAGAACCATAATAGAAACCGAAACAACTACTGCCCCCATATTAGCATCAAAATTAGCTAACTCCTTTTGCAAGCTGGAAATAGCATAGATATTCAACATCTTATTAAGCTCTTCTTCAATTATATGGGCTTTTCCTGTTTCCATTTTAAGCATAAGACCAGAAATCAGACCCTTTTCCCCTAATAAACTATTAGCCGAAGACAAATCCATATAGTTAGCACTACCAAATAATTGATGGCTAATGCCAACTACCCTAACTAAGCTACGGCTCGATGGACTATTAGCCAATAGGGTTTCTACTTCTATATCGTTTCCTACAGCCACCCCTAATTTCTTCGCTTGATTATGACTTAATAAAAGTCCTGCATCAGGAATAAAAAGCTTTTCGCCACTCTCATTAGATATCCTTTTTAGACTCATTTGAGGATGATATGCGCTTATAAGATCTTCTGTGCTTTTCCCTTGGTAAGTTAACCGTACAGGCAATTCTAAAAAAGATTCCGCCTTAATTACCCCATCGATATTCGCTATAGTATTGGCTTCCCCCTCCTTAATGGGCTTGTCAAACCTAACCATATAATCATACTTTTGTTCCTTATAATAAGTATTCTTCATATAATCAACCGCATCATTCATAAAATAAGATACAACTAATAAACCGATAGCAAACATAACCCCCATAGTGTTTAGGGTAAATCTACCGCGATTGCGGCTAATATTCCTTAAGCTAATTTTCCAATCCGTAGTCAATTTAGACCATAAATAAGACCATTTTTCTACTAGACTTCTAGTCGTTTTATTAGGAGGCTTAGGTCGCATAGATTCCGCAGGCTGTATCTTAGTTACACTTCTAGCCGCAGTATAACCCGCTAGTAAGCCTACCCCTATACTTAAAAGAAAACTATAAAAAATAACCTGAAGATTAAAAGTCTCCGAACTCAAGGGTAAATTAAAAAACACCAGAAAATAATCCGTAAGTAAGCCTGCCAAAAACCAGCCCAAAGAAACCCCTATAAAAGCCCCTAAAAAACTTACCAGCAAAGCATAGCTAGAATAATGCCAGATAATCTTGCCATTAGAATAACCTAAGGCTTTAAGTATTCCCACTTGAGCCCTTTGGTTTCTTACCATTCTTCTTAAAATAATAAATTGTATCATCGCAGCTATAAGTAGAAATATTATAGGTAGGCTAGTAGTTAAATTCTTAATGGAATCCAACTCCATCTGTAACAAGGCATGACTAAGCTGGTCTTCGCGGGGATAAGAAGTTAATAGGCCATAAGGACGAAGAGTTTCCTCGATTTTTAGATTGGTTTCATTAATATTAGCATTAGGCCAGAATTCTACAATCACTTGATTAATTTGACCCTTATAATTAAAAATCTGCTGGGCTTCATAAAGGGACAACATAAATATACCAAAGCTTTCATGATCAGGTAGCAAATCACTTATGTCTTTAATCGGATAAATAAATTCTGGGCTATCAGCAGTTCCGATTACTTTTAAGTCCAGTGGCTTACCTTCATATATTACGGTTACCTTATCCCCCCAGCTGATTTTATTAGCCTCAACATATCCAGGATTAGTATTAATTTCTATACTAGAGTCTATGGTCTCACCCGTAAACAACTGACCTTCCTTAAGTAAAATAGTATTTAATTCATCATCCATAGGTAAAGGATAAGTAACAATTCGGGCAGTTGCCCTCTTATTATCTTCTTTTAAAATAGCTGTATCGAAAAATATACGACCAGTAGCCTTTTTAACCCCCGCAATATTTTCAATCTCCTTAACTACTTGTTCGGGGGCCCTCACCACTTGATAATAATAATCCGCAAAATTAGTCACTTGATAGAAATTAGTCTGGGAATTTCTTAGATTATAGTAGGTACTACTCATAGTAACGAAAATTATTATCCCTAGCATAATCACAGATACTACTGCTAAAAACTGCCCTTTGCTTTGGCTAATATTCCGTAAAAGCTTTTTTAGTAAAGCAGGCATCTACCACACAATCCTTTCTGGTGGTAGTGGATTATCATTCTCTATCACTTCCACAATCTCGCCACTACGCATACGCATAACCCGATTACCCATAGGACTAATACTAGTATTATGTGTAATCAGTATAACCGTACAACCTGTTTTAACATTAATGTCCTTTAAGAGGGATAATATTAGTATGCCTGTTTCATAATCTAGAGCCCCTGTAGGTTCGTCACATAAAAGAAAACGGGGATTTTTCACCAAAGCCCTAGCAATAGAAACTCTTTGCTGTTCCCCACCACTCATTTGAGCTGGAAAATGCTCTAATCTATCCGCTAATCCTACTTGGTCTAAAACCTGTACAGTTTGTAAAGGTTGTTTGACTAAATCCGCGGCCAATTCTACATTTTCCTGGGCAGTCAAATCAGAAACTAAATTATAAAACTGGAATACAAAACCTATTTCTTTCCTTCTATAGCTAGTCAAAGTTTTTTCATTA
>JAAYRQ010000119.1 GCA_012518685.1 Syntrophomonadaceae bacterium
ATATATCAATAATAACTTCCAAAGTAATTACCATTTCCTTAGGATCAACTACTAAGTTAGTATTCGTAACCGCATAATTAACCCTATCTCGGGGAGTAAAAGCAGATATTTCACTTTTTCTTACCCTAGAGCGGTGCACATCAGATTTGTCAGCTATTATCAAGGCTGCTGCCACATTATTAACTGTATGTCCCCCAGTATTTTCTTCATGATTACCTATGGCACCTATTATAGTTGCTATTTCGGCAGGCTCCATGCCTAATTTAGTTAAGATATTAAAAGAAATCAAAGCACCTGACATACCATGTCCATAACGATTAACCAGATTGCCTATATCGTGTAAATAGCCTGCAATAGCCCCTAGTTCAGCTTCCCTTTTCGGATGACCTAAGCTTTCTAGGATATGATAACTTAAATACGAAGTTAGTTCCGCATGACTATCGTTGTGTTCAATAGCTCCGATGTTTCCTATATAGGCATTACCCCACTGCATATATTCCTTAACTTGCTTAGAGCTTTTCACCATTTCCAAGGTAACCATAAAGTCCCTGCCCCCTTAGCTTCTCACTATCTATCTATAGCCTTTTTGCCTATATCAGTCCGATAATGCATACCTGCAAAATTAATCGGCTTAATATGTTCATATACCTTAGTAACTGCTTCCTCAATATCTTGCCCTAGGCACACTAGCCCTAGAACCCTACCTCCATTGGTAAAGAGCCTGCCATCCTTAGCCATGGTACCAGCTTGAAAGACTAAGACATCTTCACTTAGATTGTTAAGTCCTTCTATTAGTAAGCCTTTTTCATATTCGCCTGGATAACCAGAAGCAGATAAGACTACACACACAGCACTACCAGAAAAAAGTTCCACTGTCAGACCTTTAAGATTATTATTACAGGTTTTTTCGATAATATCTAGTAAGTCAGTTTTTAACATCGGCATAATTACTTGGGTTTCGGGATCACCAAACCTAGCATTAAATTCTAATACCTTAGGTCCTGCTTCCGTTATCATTAAGCCAGCATATAATACCCCAGTATAAGGGTAACCTTCCTCTGCCATAGCGGTTACAACCTTATCCAAAATCGTCTTCCCTACTTCCTTATGTAAGCCATCATTATAAATAGGCGGATTTACATAAGCACCCATACCGCCTGTGTTAGGTCCTTCATCATTATCATAAATACTTTTATGATCTTGGGCAGAAATCAAAGTAATATAATCCTGCCCATCACAAACGGCAAAAACACTAACTTCTTCGCCTTCTAAAAATTCCTCTATAATTACATTATTACCAGCTTCGCCAAAATCCTTAGAAAGTAACATACTATCTAAAGCTAAATAAGCTTCTTCCATATTAGTAGCTATTACAACTCCTTTACCTTGGGCAAGACCATCTACCTTAATGACTAGCTTTTTACCATCTACAAGATAGTCTTTCACATAATCCTTAGCTAAGGTAATATCGTCAAAGACTTCATAATCTGCCGTCGGAATAGCATATTTTTTAAATAGGTTTTTTGTAAAAACCTTACTACCCTCTAGCTGTGCCGCACCTTTAGTCGGACCAAATATTTTTAGATTATTAGCTCGAAACTTATCTACAATACCTAACATTAAAGGTAGCTCAGGTCCTACTATAGTAATATCGATACAATTATTCTGGGCAAATTCTAGCAAACCCTCTATATCATCTATTTTAATATCTATGCACTCAGCTAATTCTGCTATACCTGGATTACCTGGTGCTGCATATATTTTATCTACATTAGGGCTTTGGGCAAGCTTCCATACCAAGGCATGCTCCCTGCCACCCTGCCCTATTACTAAAACTCTTTTAGCCATATTTACCTCCTAGCCACAAGATTTTACACTCTATTAGTGTTTAAAGTGTCTAACACCCGTAAATACCATAGCAATACCCTGTTTGTCACATTCCTCAATGCTTTCTTCATCCCTTACCGAGCCACCAGGCTGAATAATAGCTTTTATACCATACTTAGCCGCTATTTCAACCGTATCTTTAAAAGGAAAAAAGGCATCTGAAGCCAAAACAGCCCCTTGACATTTATCCCCACCATGTTCTAGGGCAATACTAGCCGAACCTACCCTATTCATCTGACCTGCACCAACCCCAATGGACTGATTATCCTTAGTAATTACAATCGCATTAGACTTAACATGTTTGACAATCTTTAGGGCAAAAAGCAGTTCCTCCACTTGTGCAGGTGAAGGTTTTACCTTAGTGACTGCCTGCAAATCTGCCGCAGTAATAATAGCCGCATCATTTTCTTGTACCACAAATCCACCTTCCACACTTTTGACAAGTTTTTGGGCTGCCTTATTAAGTTTAAGTTCTAATACCCGTAGATTTTTCTTATTCGCCATGATCTCTAAAGCTTCAGGCTCATATTCAGGAGCAATAATTACTTCCATAAAAGGCTCCGACGCTCTTTTAGCAGTTTCCTTATCCACCCTGCGATTAAAAGCAATGATACCGCCAAAGGCCGAAACAGAATCAGCCGCAAAAGCTTTTTCATAAGCAAGCTCTAAGCTATCAGCCGTTGCTACCCCACAAGGATTGGTATGTTTAACTATTACACAAGCAGGTTCATCAAATTCCTTAACTAAATCCCAAGCCGCTTGGGTGTCAATAATGTTATTATAAGAAAGTTCCTTACCATTATGTTGAATAGCATCAGGCAGACCCACACCTGATTCAGCTAACCTGTAAAAACTAGCTTTTTGATGCGGATTTTCCCCATATCTTAAGTTATAGACTTTTTCTCCAGCCACCACTAAATTATCAGGGAATACTTCCCCTTTTAAATTCGCTAAATAGCCACTTATAGTAGCATCATAAGTAGCAGTATGGCTAAAAGCTTCCAAGGCTAGGCTTAACCTAGTAGCTTGACTAACTTCATTATTCTCCTTTAGTTCCTTTAAAACAGCCGTATATTTATCAGGATTTACAATAATAACTACACTGTTAAAATTTTTAGCCGAGGCCCTAACCATAGTGGGCCCTCCTATATCAATGTTTTCTATAGCCTCA
>JAAYRQ010000120.1 GCA_012518685.1 Syntrophomonadaceae bacterium
CCACATCTACGACCTTGGCCTCCTTAATTTCCTGTCCTTTAACCCCATCATCTAGCATAGTTAAGCAGTAAGGACAATTAGTTACGATGAATTCAGGGTCACTTACTAATAGCTGTTCAGTTCTAGTTTCATTAATCCGCATAAATCCAGGTACAGCTTCTTCTTCCAGCCACATACGACCACCACCAGCCCCACAACAAAATGAATAAGCCTTAGACTTGTCTATTTCTATTATATCTGCACCTGCACTTTTAATAACTTCCCGTGGTGGCATATATATACCATTATGCCGCCCTAAAAAACAAGAATCATGGTAACTGACCTTAGTCGTTTTTTGCTTAGCTTTTATTTTGCCTTTTGCGATTAAGTTAGCCAAAATTTCTGTATAATGATAGACTTCGTAATTGGCATCCATCTGCGGATATTCATTTTTAATCGTATTATAGCCGTGAGGGCATATAGTAATTATTTTCTTAACATCATAATTGTTAAAAGTTTCGATATTTTGCTTAGCCAGTGTTTGAAATAGATATTCATTACCCAAACGGCGAGGTGGATCTCCACAACACATTTCCTTTGTACCTAAATAGGCAAACTTAACCCCCGCTTCATTTAAGAGATTGACTAAGGCTTCCCCGACCCTTTTATATCTATCATCAAAGCTTACCGCACAACCCCCGAATAATAAATATTCAAATTCCCCTTCATCTTCACCCAGCAGATTAACCTTATCCCTGATATTTCTTTCCTGTAGCCAGTCGGCACGATTAGCCCACCCCACCCCCCAGGGGTTATAATTTCTTTCCAAATTGGTTAGGGCACTTTGGGCTTCTGCTGGCATATCCCCTTGCCACATTACCAAGTTCCTACGCATATCTATTATCTTATTAATATGTTCGATAAACATAGGACAGTGTTCCACACATCCCCCACAGTTAGTGCAATCCCATAAGACTTGAGGGGTAACAATGTCATATATTAAATGGGCATCTAAGGGGGATTTACCTAAATCATCCAAGGTCATAGAAAGTTCCTCTGTCCCCTCATCCCCATTTGAAGCCGCCTTTAAGAGATAGGGGGCCTTAGCATCCAAGTGTTTTTTCATAGCTTGAATTAAAGTTACCTTTGGATTTAAGGCTTTACCCGTATTATAGGTTGGACAGGCCTCTTGACACCTGCCACAGCGAATACAGGCATCCAAATCCAGTAAGTCATGCCAAGCAAAATCTTCAATAGCCTCTACCCCGAATGTTTCGGCTTCTTCAATATTGTCTATCATCCTAACCGCACCTTGATTAAAATTTCGGGCAAAATATTTTATCATACTAGTAAATATATGCCATAGCTTGGTAAAGGGAATTATGGCTATGAATATAAAAGATATCACCATATGAAACCACCATAATATTCGATGGGATATTAATATATTAGCTAAATCCGAACTAGCAAAAGGCAGGGCAAATACCCAGCCTACTGGGGAAGCCACTTGTTCATAAGATATTTGGGCTAAGGAAGTGGAAAGCTGGATTTGTCCTGCAATCCTCAAGCCTTCTAGGATGTAACCAGTTACTAAAATAGACCAGATTAAGACTAATATCCAGCCATCTAATGGCTTGCTATCATTTAAGCGATCTGGTCTTACTATATACCTAATAATAGCTAAAACCGTAATACCAATTATGGCTAAAAAACCAAAGATATCTATGATACTAGAAAGGAAAATATAGAAATTGCCTGTCAAGGGTGGAAAGCCTATTTTATCCCACGAAGCAAAAGATATAGTAGCTATAAATAGTAGGACAAAACCCCAAAAGAGAAAAAAGTGATTCCAACCTGCTAAGGGCCGCCTAATTACCCTAAGATGAGCAAAAGTATATATTAAAAATGAAATTATACGCTGCCCGATATTGTCATTTCGTGGAGCAATCCCCTTACCCACAGTCCACAACTTAATCCTTAAGTAGGCACCATATATGAAAAATCCTATGGGAATAACCATAAATATATATATTAACCAGTCATAAGGGATATTAGCCGCCACAACCCGCATAGGAATATCATATCCACCTTCTAAAGGGCGAAATGCAAAAATCATCTTCGTAAGCCTCCTAAGAATATTTTCTAATATAGTATTTCCCATAATTTTGAATATATTAATATTATTAATTTCTTAGGCTGTTTGAAGTGAATTAAGGCTTTCCGCTAAGGCTTAGGGGAATCATCCCCCCTCATGCAAAAAAGGGGCTGCCAGCAACCCCTTTTCCTTTTTAATTATGATTTTATTATAACTTATAAAAATAGCGTAACCGCCGACTGCACTAAATTAGTCAAAGGAGCAGGATATACCCCAATTAATATAGTAGCCGCTAGGCAAGTCCACAAAGCTAGTTGAGCTGAAAAACTAGGAATTATAGGAGTTACATCCTGACTCTCCCCAATATACATAGCTTTAGCCACATTAAGATAATAATATACAGAAATCATACTCATTATAAGTCCGATAAAGGCCAACCATAAATAGCCCGCCTGAATAACCCCTGCAAACAGATAGAATTTGCCGACAAATCCTGCCAAAGGCGGAATACCAGCTAGGGATAAAAGACAGACCGTCATAATGGCCGCCATAAAAGGCGAGCGTTTTCCTAAACTGTTAAAGGCCTTAATATCGGTACTCCCTGCGACTACCTCTACCGAAGTTGCTACCGCAAAAGCCCCAATATTAGAAAAGACATAAAGCATAGAGTAAAATAGTACCCCTTTTAGGCCATAAACATTGAAGGCAATTAAGCCTACTAGAATATAACCAGCTTGGGCTATACTAGAATAAGCCAGCATCCTTTTAACATTAGTCTGTTTTAAGGCTACTAGATTACCTACAATCATGGTTATCGCCGCTAAAATAGCCAATATGAAATTCCAATCAAAACTAGCTATAGGCAATCCTATTACAAATACCCTTAACATAGCGGCAAAAGCGGCTGCCTTAGAAGCCACTGCTAAAAACGCCGTAACAGGTGTGGGAGCCCCTTGATAAATATCTGGTGCCCACATATGAAAAGGAATCAAGGAAATCTTAAAAGCAAAGCCAGCTATTAAGAGAATAATACCCGCAACTAAGAGAGGTTGTAAGCTAATATTTAAAATAATTTCACTAATAACCGTAGTACCCGATATGGCATATACTAAGCTAATACCGAATAACAATATAGCTGAAGATACCGCCCCTAATATCAAGTATTTTAAGCCTGCTTCAGCAGATAATTCATCATTTAATAAATAAGCGGTTAATATATAAAAGCTTACTGCCATAAGTTCTAAACCTATATAAAGGGTAATTAACTCATTAGCAGCTGCCATAATAACCATACCTAATAAAGCAAAAATCATAAAACTGTAAAATTCTGTTTTGCGATTCTCAAACCTTACTAAATAGTCTGCTGCACTCATAATAACTAAAATAGCAGATATGATAAATAATATCTTAAAAAAGCTACCATAACTGTCTATCATATAAACCCCGTTAAATAATGAAGCCTCTATGCCGAAAGAGAAGATAGCTTCAATTAATATAAATATTAATCCCCAAACCGCTATGATCCCTACTAAATCCTTAGCCTTTTTAGGTAAGGCCAAGCCTAAAACCAAGGTTAATAATCCTAATATAGCTATGAATATTTCTGAAGATAAAAGAGTAATATCCATTAGAGTATCCCTCCCATCTGCATAGAGCCAATCTGAGCTATTAATGAACCTACTCCACTATTAATTAAGTCAATCAGACCAAAGGGCAAAATACCACCTATTATAATGGCAGCACCCAAGACTAAGAGTGGTATCATTTCTACCCCTTGTAAATCTTCTAAGTGATCCCACTCCTCCTTACGCGGACCAAATAATACCGTCCCCAAGGTTCTTAATATATAGACTGCGGTAAAAATAATACCTGATACAGCCAATATCGTTAAAACCTTAAAAGTGCTAAAAGCCCCTACAAATATCGTAAATTCACCCACAAAATTAACTAAGCCAGGCAGACCTAAGGAAGCTAAGCCTGCTATCATAAGCCCTGTAGCTAACTTAGGCATTTGATGAGCTAGACCACCTAATTCATCAATATTTCTAGTATGACTTTTCTCATATAGATTACCGATTAAGGCGAAGAATAAGGCAGCCATTACCCCATGAGCAAACATCATAATAATAGCCCCATTCAAACTGATTAAATTAAGAGCCGCTACCCCTATTAGTACATAACCCATATGACTAACACTAGAATATCCTACAATATATTTTAAATCTTTTTGACTCAAGCAAATAAAGGCGGCATAAATAATATTACCGATAGCTAAAACCGCTATGATAGGAGCAATTACCTTAGCACCTACTGGCAATATGAAAATTCCGATACGAATTAAGCCATAACCACCTATTTTTTTCAAGACACCAGCGTGTATCATACTAACAGCAGTTGGTGCCCCAGCATAGCCATCTGGTGACCAAGCATGGAAAGGGAACATAGATAACAAGGTACCAAAACCAAAAGCCATTAAGGCAAATACCACGATTTGGAAAGTAGTGCCAAAAGGTAAATTAGCTAAGGCAAATATATCCATAGTCGGCGTCCCAAAAGCTAGATAAGACTGAATAAAGAGCATAATAATACCGATAAGCAAAAAGGCACTCCCGATTAAGAGATAAATCGTTAGCTTCATCCCTGCATATTCCTTAGTAACCCTCTTACTACTTCCCCACATAATAACCATTAGGTAAATGGGAATGACTACCACTTCATAAAATAAGAAGAAGATAAAAAGGTCTGTAGTAAGGAAGGTTCCCATAACTCCAGTTAGTAGAATTAATAATAGAACAAAAAACTCCTTAACCCGCTCTTTTATTTTCCAAGAGGCAAATACCGCACTAAAACCGATTAAAGTAGTTAATACTAGCATAGGAATACTAATACCATCTACCCCAAGTGCATAAGAAACTCCTAAATCAGGGGTCCAGATAATCTTTTCGATAAACTGTATCCCCCCTAAGCTTTGGTCATAATTAAAAAACACTATAATAGATAGCATTAAACTTATTAGGGTAGCTACTGCTGCTATAATTCTAATCGGTTGCTCCTGGTGACGGGGTATAAGCAAGATAACTATAGCTGCAATTATAGGCAAAAATAAGGTAACAGATAATATAGGAAAATTAAGCATCTACCAACACCCCCTTATAGCAATATAGCTAGACCGCCGAACAATACTGCGGCTAGAATTATAATAATACCAGCAAACATATAAGCTGCATAAGTCTGTACTTGACCATTCTCCGCATAGCTTAATAAGCGTCCTGACTTGCTAGCTAGACTAGCCAAAGCATTAATAAAACCATTGACAATATATATATCAATCCAGAATAAAAGCTTAGCAGTACCATCAACAAAAACCTTAATCAGCCATTGATACAGTTCATCAATATAATACTTGTTATAAAGCAGCTTATATATACCGCTAAATCTGCTTCTTATATTTTCCGCACTAATAGCCTTCTTCTGATATATTAACCAAGCTAGAAATATACCTGCGATAGCCACTAATGATGATACAATCATGACCAACCAGCTAGCTTCATAATGAACTGCCCCTGCATAAGTTACTAAATCCGCAAAACGGTAATCCATTAAAGGTGAACCCACAAAACCAGCTACTACAGCCATAAAAGCTAGAACAACTAGGGGTATAGTCATAACCCTAGGTGGTTCCACTGCATTTGCTCCACCTTGATTATTGCCGAAAAAGGCCACAAAAATTAAACGAAACATATAGAAAGCCGTTATAAAGGCCACTAAGGTTCCCAAAACATATAGACCAGTATAGCCGCCTGCAAAAGCACCTAGTAAAATCTCGTCCTTACTCCAAAAACCAGATAAAGGTGGAATCCCACTTAGGGCTAAGGCACCTATAACAAAGGTCCAAGTCGTGATAGGCAGACTCTTACTTAAATTCCCCATTTTCCATATATCTTGTTCTTCGTGCATAGCGTATATTACTGCACCAGCACCCAAGAATAATAAGGCTTTAAAAAAGGCATGAGTCATTAAGTGAAACATCCCTGCCGTCATAGCCCCAATACCCATAGCCATTACCATGTAACCTAACTGGCTTAGAGTAGAATAGGCTAAAATTCTCTTAATATCGTTTTGCACAATAGCTATAGTAGCTGCAAATAGAGCTGTAAATCCTCCCACTACCGCTATAACCAGCATAGTTTCAGGTGTAGCACTAAAAATAAACAAGGCTCTGGCAATCAGATAAACACCTGCCGCCACCATAGTAGCTGCATGTATTAAGGCACTGACTGGTGTAGGACCTTCCATAGCATCAGGCAACCAAACATGTAAAGGAAATTGAGCCGATTTTCCGATGGGGCCAGCTAATAATAATAAAGATATAACTATTAGTAAGCCTGTGTTAGCATAGTTCGCTATTTCCCCAGCCAAGCCCGAAAAATTCAAAGTGCCAAATATTATTTGTAAAAATAATATACCCAGTAAAAAGCCAAAATCCCCTACTCTGTTAGTAATAAAAGCTTTCTTAGCAGCTTCTTTGGCCGAATTTCTACCGAACCAAAAGCCGATTAATAAATAAGAAGCTAGACCCACCAGTTCCCAAAAAACAAAAATCTGCCCGAAGTTATTAGCCAAAACTAAGCCTAACATAGCCCCAGCAAATATAGACTGATAAGCATAATAACTAGCAAATCCAGGGTCCTTATCCATATAGCCGATAGAATAAATCTGCACTAATAAGGCTACTAGGGTTACGACTATTAACATTACTGCAGTTAAACCATCCACTAATAAGCCCATATCTACTTGTAGCCCAGGCATACTAATCCACCTTACGGCAACTTCATAATTAACTGCTTCACCAGTGAAGAATACCCTACCACCAATTATGGCAGCAAATACAAAGGAAACAGATATAGCAAAAATAGAAAAATAGGCCGAAATCTTAGGCCACTTATGCAAAAAAAGCCCAATAACAGCAAAAGCTATAAATGGCAACAAGGCAATTAGCCAAGCATTTTCAAGTGCAAATGCAAACATAATCTTACCTCCTTACCATTTCAGCAAATCGAAATCATTAAGATCAACTGATTTCTTCTGCCTAAATATCGATAGTATCAACGCTAACCCTACTGCAACTTCTGCTGCGGCTACGACAATAACAAATATAGCAAATAACTGCCCTGTAATTTCACCTTGTACAATAAACTTATTAATCGCAATAAAATTAATATTTACTGCATTTAACATCAATTCAACGGACATTAATACGGCTACGGCATTCTTTTTTGCCAGTATTCCATATAAGCCGATACCAAAAATAATTGTACTTAGCAATAAATAATGTTCAAAACTAATCATTTTTACTTAATCGGCTCCTTTCGCAATAATAATAGCCCCAACTATAGCTACTAATAATAAAATAGCCGCAACTTCAAAAGCTATTACAAAATCACCCATCAACATTACAGCAATATCCTCTACGGGATTTTCTAACGCATTATTAAATACAGCACCGAATTTAGTGCTAACAATAGATATGGAAACTAAAAAGGTAAAAAAGCCCGCGACAATAACACCTATAAACGAACCTTTTTTATGAGTAAGATTACTCTGGTTAATATCCTCAGACATTACTAACATAATGGCGAAAATAATTAAAACTGAAATAGCACCAGCATAAATCATAATCTGCACTAGTCCTAAAAAAGCCGCATTAAGCTGAAAATATATAGTAGCTACCCCCAGAAAGGATAGAACCAGGAAAAGAGCACTATGCAAAATATTTTTAGATGTTACTACCCCAATAGAAGCCAAAATAGTTATACCTGCAGTAACTATAAAAACCAGGTCTAATATACTCATTACTCTTCTCCCCCTTTCTCAGCAGCCCTATCTTTTAACTCCTTGTTCACGAAAGCATTGGCTATTTTCTTAGCCTTTTCCTTATCCTCAAGCATTATAGGGACTAGCCTAGTTAATTTTGCTTCATCATTAATTAAAATAGAGGCTAAAATCTCCGCCGCTTCCTCACTATCCGCATATCTACTCAAAACTTTAACGGGGTTTTTCTTGACCGCATTTATCATATTGTTAATTTGCTTAGCCTTTTTATCCTCATCATCGCTAGTTTCGGAACTCTTCGCTTCGGCAAGCTCTCCTAGACTGGCTTTACCATCCTCCTGCAGAGGAGCTAGATTAGGTGTTCCTTCATAGACAACTTTGATTTCATCCCTTACATACTCGGATAATTCAAAATGATGATTAAAATGCAAGCAATCAGCAGGGCAGGCTTCCACACACAAATTGCAAAACATGCAATACTGATGGTCTATGCTAAATGTCACAACCTCTCTTTTCTTAGTTGCTTCGTTTCTAGCACTTTCTAAGTGCAAGACATTATTAGGACAAGTCCTGGCACAAATATTACAAGCCGTACATTTATCTATTTCATAAATTAAATGTCCTCTATAACGATCTTGTAAATAAGGCATTTCTTCAGGATATTGAATAGTTAAATCCTTTTCAAAGAGATGTTTTAGAGTTGTCCACATGCCTTTTATTAAACCTTTGCCAAACACCTCTACCACCATCCCATCCATCTAAATAAGTGAATACCACAACCAGTTAAAATTATATTAGCTAAGCTAATAGGGATTAAGACCTTCCAACTAAAGGACATCAAATGATCCATACGAATACGGGGAAAAGTCCATTTAATCCAGAAGAAAATCATCATAATAAGATATGCCTTAATAGGCAACCATAACCAAGAAGGTAAAAACGGCCCTTGCCATCCTCCGAAAAACATAGTTGCTGCTATAGCTGATACGGCAAAAAGGTTGGTATATTCGGCTAAGAAAAACAAGGCCCACCTCATACCCGTATATTCTGTATAAGCACCAGCGGTAAGCTCTTGTTCTGCTTCTGGCATATCAAAAGGTCCCCGATTAAGTTCAGCCGTTGCCGCAATAAAATAAGTTATAAATGCAATCGGTTGTAATAAAATAAACCATACATTACTTTGGGCAGCTATAATATCCGACATTCTTAAAGACCCTGCAATCATAATTATCCCTAGCAGGGAAAATGCTAAAGGTATTTCATAAGTAATCATCTGAGCCACTGACCGCATAGCTCCCAACAATGACCACTTATTATTAGAACCCCAGCCTGCCATTAAAATAGCTATGGTAGCTAAGGAGCCTACTGAAAGAAAATAAAAAACCCCTATATTTAAGTCCACAATCTGCATACCATCTCCAAAAGGGATAACTATATACAGCATTAGGGATATAATTATAAAAAATATAGGTGCCGTCCGAAATATGAATTTGTCCGTTCTGGAAGGGATAATATCTTCCTTAGTCAATAACTTAATAGCATCAGCCACCGTTTGAAAAATCCCAAAAGGTCCTAATCTATTAGGTCCTAACCTTTGCTGAATAAAGCCAGATACCTTCCGTTCTAACCAAATCAAAATTAAAATATTAACTGTTACTATTCCTGCGATACAGGCAAACTTAATAACTAGCATTACAAAATCAGCCCAAAGGGGTGATAAGCCTATACTTTGTAGCCAATTAAAAATAAATTTTGCAATATTCAGGAATAAAAGCTCTACATTTTCCATTGACATCGCTCCTGTATATTAAATTACTTCCTTATCTATCACATTCACCTAGTACGGGATCTAATGTAGCAATATTAGCAATAATATCTTGTAGTTTTTCACCCTTAGATATTTGTGGTAAAACCATCAAATTAACAAAGGATGGTGCCCTAACATGTAAGCGATACGGTTTATCAGAACCATCACTCACTATATAAAAGCCTAATTCCCCTTTAGCCGATTCAATGCGGTGATATACTTCCTTACCAGCTTCAGGTCTTATTACCCTAGGTACTTTAGTTTTAATTTCTCCCTCGGGCAATCCTGCCAAGGCTTGTTCTATAATCCTGCCACTTTCTCTAATCTCCTCAACCCTTAAAACAAATCTATCCCAACTGTCGCCATTAAAGGCTATAGGGATATCAAAATCAAAGGAGTCATATATACTGTACGGTTCGGCCTTTCTTATATCATAGGCCACACCTGTAGCCCTTAGATTAGGTCCTGTAATCCCATAAGCTATGGCATCTTCGGCTGATAATAGCCCAACGCCTTTTAACCTAGCCTGCATAATCTCATTTCCTACTAATAAGTCATCATATTCTTGTAGCATTTTAGGTAAGTCTTTTATAAAACTTTTTATCGCAGGGAAAAACTCAGGGGGTAAATCTTCACTAATGCCACCTATTCGTGCATAAGAGGCTATTAATCTTTGTCCACTAGTCATTTCAAACATGTCCATAATTCTTTCCCTATCCCGGAAAGTATATATTAAGCCCGTAGTAGCTCCTAAATCAATAGCAATACTGCCAATAGCTAACATGTGTGAAGCTATCCGCGATAATTCACCCATTATTACCCGAATGTATTCTGCCCGTGGTGTAAGCTCTACCCCCAGCATTTTTTCCACTGTCTGACAATAAGCTATCGTCGGTAAATGACTAGCTAGATAATCCAGCCTAGAAGCATAAGGAACAAACTGCGGATAGGTTCTAGTTTCCGCTATTTTCTCTACTGATCTATGCACATAGCCTAAATGGACTTTAGAATCAATAATAATTTCCCCATTAAATATGGCCTCAACATGTAAGCCACCATGTGTACTAGGGTGCTGAGGACCTATATTAACTGTTAGGTTTTCCGTTTGTAGCATTTTCAATTTCACCTTCTTTATATAAAAAATCTATTTTAATTTAAAATCTTTGCGTAAAGGATGTTCAGTAAAATCATAGGGTAGTAAAATACGAATTAAGTTAGGATGATTAGTAAAATTAATCCCTAACAAATCATATACTTCTCTTTCTTGCCAGTCGGCTGTCTTCCATATATTTACCACCGAATCAACTGTAGGATTATCATGTTCTAATTCCGTTTTAACCATTATTCTTTGATTATCTGGAATCGAATGAATATGGTAAACCATTACGAATTTATCAGTATAATCAACCGCAGTTAAATTAGCTAAATAATTAAAACCTGCCTCCTTTAAGATTTCACATAAGGTGTATAGTTCTGTTTTATCAATGGTTAAAATATCATAAAAGCCGTCATTACTAGCCTCTATAGCTTCGGCAAACTTCGATTTTACCATAGTAATTACTTGTGTATTTGGCATAACATTTTCAACTCCTAGCATTAGGCCTTGCCTTGTACTTGTTTTTTAAGCTCTAATAAGCCATGGAATAATCCTTCTGGTCTAGGTGGACAGCCAGGTACATAAACATCTACTTTGAATAAAGTATCTGCACCTGGTAACACACTATAGCCATCCTTAAAAGGACCACCACTAATAGCACAGTTGCCCATCGCAAGTACCCACTTAGGTTCAGGCATCTGTTCATATACTCGTTCTACTACAGGCCGCATTTTCAAGGTTATGGGACCAGCTACCACTAATAAATCCGCTTGTCTAGGAGAGGCTCTAAAAACTTCATAACCATAGCGAGCAATATCAAAACGGGCAGCACCTGCTGCCATCATTTCCATAGGACAACAATTACAGCCATAAGAAAGTGGCCAAAAAGAATGAGCCCTTCCCCAATTAAACATTTTTTCTAAAGTGGTAACTATAATATTATTTTTGGCTAATATCTCAGTATCATCTTTTTCTAGTACCATTCTAAAGCCCCCTCTTTCCAGGCATACCATAGACCAACTACTAAAATAGTGATAAATATTAACATTTCTACAAAAGCAAATAAACCTAAACTGTTAAACTTAACTGCCCAAGGGTATAAGAAAATTGTTTCAATAGAAAATGCTAAAAATACTAGGGCATATAAAAAATAATTGACCTTAAATCTAATCCAAGTCGGTCCAATAGTATCAACCCCACACTCGTAGGGTGTTAGTTTACCTGGGGTATCTTGGGGTTTTGGTCTCACTGCCCAAGCCAAACCTAATGCTGCCAAAGGGAACAATACTGCTAAAAGCATAAAAAGCCCTATCGTTGCATAGTCGGTAAGCATTACTCATACTCCTCCTTTTTTAGTGATATAATAAAAAAACGGTAATTTTTTCTTATAAAATATTGTTAGTGTTAGTATTTTATAATAAAGTGCTATTTAGAGTAAATAATTAATTATTAATAAAACCAGCCTTATTATATATTTAATATAGTTTTTTTAAAAGAAAATCCCCTTATATTAGGCATTAAAGATGTTAATACTATCATAAAATATTCTTTTGGCTAAATCTTCAGCCATAATTTTATAGGCTGCAATTATAGCTTATTTATGAAAATATATGACTAATAGGATGTGTAATATTGAGAAATTATATTTATTGCCCCTATTGTGCTAACAAGTTAGCTACAGATATTATTGATAACAAAACTAGACAGGTTTGTTATCAGTGTAATTTTATACACTATCAAAATCCCTTGCCTACCACGGTATGTATAGGAGAATTAGATGATAAAGTTTTACTTATCAAGCGGGGTATTAAGCCGCGTAAAGGTGAATGGACTCTACCTTCGGGCTTTGTAGAACTTGGTGAAACTGCCGAAGAAAGTTGTCTTAGGGAATTAGCAGAAGAAACAGGTATGACAGGAGAAGTAGCCAATCTAATCGGAGTATATCATGCTTATTCCGAGGTATATGGCGATATCATTAGTACCATTTACCATATTCGGCTAAAAAGTGGCATCCCTATAGCTGGTGATGATGCGGAAGATGTAAAACTAGTACCTATTAACGAAATCGGTGATTTACACTTTGCTGCTTTTAATCAGGCTTTTGATAAATTTAAAAAGATTATAAAATAACACTTTTATGTTTTATATTTAGGGGGATTACATAATGAAAAGAATAGTATCACTTTTTTTAACTGGTCTAGCTACCCTTTTGCCAGTAGTAATATCTTTATATCTAGTTTATTGGATCTTTTCAGTAATAGACAGTTTACTAGAACCTATCTTAATAGCCATTTTTGGTAAGGCTATACCAGGAGTAGGATTTGTTTCTACTATAATCATTGTCTTGATAGTCGGTTTAGTTTCCAAAAATATACTAGGTTATAAATTGTTATTTTGGGGTGAAACCCTGCTTTATAGAACCCCTATCATCGGTAAGATATATAGTACAATAAGGCGGATTACTAATTCCTTTTTTACTTCAGGGAGAAATTCCTTTCGTCAAGTCGCTTTAGTTGAATTTCCCCGTAAAGGCATATATTCCATCGGCTTTATTACTAACGACAATTTCCCTCATCTAGGGACAGAAGCATATTCGATTTTCATTCCTACTACCCCTAACCCTACTTCTGGTTGGTTTATTATTATGCCTAAAGAAGAGGTGAAAATCCTAGATATAACTGTGGAAAAAGGTATCGAAATGGTTATATCTGCAGGGATGATAGCTAATGAGGAATAATCATCTAAACTATGAAGCTACTGGCAAAAATATTGCCGTATATAATGATAATACCATTAAGGGGAATAGCGTAATATTCCAATCTTATTAGTATTTTTTCGGAGGATTGCCTTATGATATCAGGTTCAATATTGTTTTCTATATTATTTTTTATAGTTTTTCTAGCTTCTTTATTCTTTGGTATATATATAATTTCCCGCAACCCTAGAGCCCCTTTAAATAGAGTTTTCTTGGGTTTTTGCATTTCTTTATGTTTTTGGGCTTTTGGTTTTGCCCTAGCTAATTCTGCCCCCAATATGGAAATCGCTTTGTTTTGGAGGAGGTTTTCAGCTATAGGCTGGGGTTCGATATATGCCTTCTTTTTGCACTTCATCATATTACTTACCCGAATTAAGTTGCCTTTTGAACGCTTTAATCTCCTGCCCTTATTATATTTACCTGCCATCGTTACAGTATATGCGTTTTCTTTTTCTACGGCCATCACAGCCACACAATATAACTTAACCAAAATTAATTATGGCTGGATTAATGTAGCTATACAGAATAACTGGACCTTGTTTTTTCAGGCTTATTATTTAGTATTTTCCTTAGCAATTATTTCAATCCTAATATACTGGAAAAGCACTTCCACTAGCAGGATTATTCGTAAACAAGCTAGACTCATAATAATAGGACTATTAATTTCATTAATTTTAGGTAGTCTAACTGATATAATACTAACCTCCAGATTAGCTAACCCCCTACCCCAAATGGCACCTATTTTTATATTAATCCCGCTAGCTATCATCTATTATTTGATGACTTATTACAATTTAATGGAACAAAAAAATGCTGATATAAACGCTTTAATTTTAACCGATACTACTAAAGCAGCCTTATATTATTATCTGGCCATCGTATTTTTAACGGGTGCTGCTTTATGTTTCTTTGCCTTCTTTTTACCCCATTTATCAATTGATAAGGTAAATTTGCAATACATTTTACAGGTTAGTGGATTTTTGTTTTTCGTTGGTCTGGCGGTTTTATTTCTTCGCTTTATCAGAAATGATAAACTAAAAGATTATTTAATAATTGGCCTAATACTTTCTTCAATTCCGCTGGTTATTCTTAGATTTATTGATTATGCTGGTGTAACAGTGTGGGCTTTCCCCCTAATTTTAATAATGGGCTCATTATTGTTTAACTCGCGGACTCCCCTAGTAGTTATAACTATTGTGGCTATTATTACGCAATTAGTAATTTGGGTATATGCACCTTCTGAAGCTGTATGGATAGAAAGCTTTGACTATGTATTAAGAATTGGGATATTAGTTATCGCTTTAGGAATAGGTGTTTTTGTAAATAATATTTATCGCCAACGCTTAAAAGAAAACAGTTTACAAATTACATTGCAAAAATTTTCCTCTGACATTTCCTTTATTTTTGCTAGTATTAGCCTAAATAATATTAACCATAAAATAAATGATGTACTTGAGCAAATCGGGAATTTCCTTACTGCTGATAGAACCTATATTTTTATGATTAACCCAGCTAATAATACTATGACATATACCCATGAATGGTGTCGATATGGTATAAAGCCCTATCTAGGAAAAATTGTTGATCTATCTTTGGATACCTTTCCCTGGTCTAGAGAACAACTCGAACGCAATGAATTAGTATATATTAAAAGCCTAGATCAGCTACCTGAAGAAGCCGTTGAGGAAAGAATACGAGCCATTAAAGGCAATATAAAAAGCGTCGTATCTGTTCCTCTTTACGAAAGGGATAATCTAATTGGCTTTATTGGCATAGATATAATCGTATCATCCCCTACATGGACAGAAGCTCACTTACAACTACTTAAAATTATAGCCAACCAACTATCTGATAGCTGGATGAAAAATAAAAACGAACATGAAATACAATACATGGCCTACTACGACCAACTTACAGGCTTACCTAATCGTACATTATTTGGCGATAGATTAACCCAAGCTATACACTTAGCACAGCGTAATGGTAAATTAATTGGAGTAGTATTTATTGATTTGGATAATTTTAAATCCGTAAATGACACCATAGGGCATAATGCAGGAGATACCATTATCCAAAAGGTAGGGCAAGCTCTCGTCAATCATTTGCAGAAAACTGATACAGTCGCACGATTTGGTGGTGACGAATTCTTGCTGTTACTTAATGATATTGATACAGGAGAAGATATCCTTGCAATAGCAGATAAATTTATGGAGCTATTTAAACAACCCTTCATTATTAACGGACAAGAGTTTTTCCTTACCTGTAGTGCTGGGATTGCTGTTTATCCTTATGACGGTGAAGATGAAGAGGTTTTAATTAAAAACGCTGATATCGCTATGTACCAAGCTAAATCTAGGGGTAAAAATCAGTATGCCTTATGTACCTCCGACATAAAAGAAGAAGTAAAAAGAAATATGACCATCTCGAATAATCTTTATCGGGCTTTAGAACGCAACGAACTTAATGTAGAATACCAGCCCCAAATCAAAAACCAAACTGGTGAGATTATAGGCTTTGAAGCATTATTGCGCTGGCAACACCCCGAATTAGGCACCATACCCCCTAATGTTTTTATACCTATAGCAGAAAATAATGGCTTAATTAACAGCATAGGTGAGTGGATTTTAAGAACTGCTGTAAAGCAAAATAAAGCCTGGCAAGATATGGGCTTACCCCCTCGTCGTATGGCAGTTAATCTTTCCGTCGTCCAATTCAATAACCCCCACATTGTAGAAAAGGTGGAAAGTATTCTTAATGAAGCTGGCTTAAGTCCTGAGTATCTAGAATTAGAGATAACTGAAAGTATCGCTACTAGAGAGGCTGCCCATATTACTGCTATCCTAGATAAATTCAAGAAGCTAGGGGTGTCTATCTCGATTGACGATTTTGGTACAGAATATTCTTCACTTAATCGTTTGAAAATGCTACCAGTTGATCGCATTAAAATAGATATGCAATTTGTACAAAGTATTGAAACTAGTGAAAAAGATAGGGCTATCATTAATGTGATTATAAACTTGGCTAATAATTTAGAATTAGAAGTAATTGCCGAGGGTGTAGAAACCGCCTTACAATCAGATTTTCTCAACCAAAATAAGTGTGATGAAGTACAAGGATATTTTTTCTATAAGCCTATGTCTGCCGAAGAAATAGAAAAATTATTATTATCCGATCTAGAAAATAATCACTAATTACGCTGCCTAATTAAACTTATACCATAGCTCAAGGATAAAAATAATTTTCACCCTTGAGACAACTTATACTTTAGGGTATATACCCCTCACCCGAACTATAATTCGTATCACTAGGATTATTGTCTATTGTTTGATTAGGATTCCCAGCCTGTGTCTCCCCACCAACTGTATCATCCGTAATCGGATCGTTAATTACCTCCTCTTTAGACCCTTCTGTGTCTGTTTTTTCATCATTGGTATTTTCCTCATTTTCATCATTTGTATCCATATCTTCATCTTCGTTTGCTTCATCTTCATCTGGTTCTTCATATATAGAGGGGGCAGGTTTAACCCAGTTAGGGGGATCTTGGGCAACATCATAAGTCTTGCCCGCAAATAAATCCTCGATAACAGTCTTAGCTATCTTTTTATCGGCTTCCCAATAACTAGCTCCCGATTTCGGGTCTGTAAATGGATAACCTGGTAGGGTTTGTGTAATTACACTGTTTTCATTAAACTCGGCCACTAATTTAACCATAAATAAAATATCATTGTTTGGAATATTAGTACTAACCTGTTCAAAGACTTCTGGTATTATTTTCGGTAATTTAACGATATTTTTAGCTTTTAGAGTTTCCTTAGTAATGGCCTTAATGAACTTTTGCTGGCGAGCAGTTCTGCCTATGTCAGCAGTAGGACCTCCTCTATAACGCACATAATCTAAGGCTTCCTTACCTGATAATTTCTTAGTTCCCTTAGTTAAGTTTATATTTAATTTAGGGTCGGGATCATAGTGAGTCATATTAGATTCTACATCTAGAGTAACACCACCTAGTGTATCTACAATTTTTGCAAAACCATTAAAATTAAGGCTTACATAGTAATCGACTTCCGTATTTAAAAGCTTACCTACCACATCACAGGCAGCTTCAGGACCTTTCATATAATTAACGCTATTAATCCTATCGTGACGGTTCAATCCCACTTCTACCCTAGTATCCCGAGGAATCCATACCATGGCTACTTTTCTAGTATTCCTATCTATATTTACTAAAATCATCGTATCACTACGGGAATTTTCTTCGCTATTTCTAGCATCAATCCCCATTACTAAAACACTAACTACCTTGCCTTTAGCTGCTTTTTCTTCAATCGTTTCCTTGCCCAGCCCAAAGTTAAAAACTTTACCGATTAAGAGACCTATACTAAAGGTGATAACAAAGACTAATACCCCTACTAAAACTAATTTATAGTTAATTTTATTAACTTGCATAATATACTCCTTAAAACAACTTTACTAATTTAACTAATTTTACCCCTACTAATTATAAGTGTCTATAATTATATAAGCACTTTTTTAAAATCCTCACCCTGAGTCAAACGCGGGGGGTGAATCCCCGTTTGATGTTAATTCAGTGGGGGTTTTTAAGATTCCTCCATTCTACAAATGTCAGAATAATAGCGAAGAAGCATTCCTACCTTCATTTATTTAATTTTTTCCCCCAGGCTAATAATACCCTTTTACAATTTCCCCTCTATTTTAGTCAGTAGGGCTTCTAGCCCTAGCCCCGTTTTAGCAGAAATATATATTTCCTCCCCGCCTGCAGGAATATCCTCTAATAGATCCGCTTTGTTTAGGACGGTTATGACCTTATCTAAATCCGCCCCTAAATCTTCTAAGACATCTTCTACCACCAGAATTTTTTCCATATAATTCAGCTCAGAGACATCTACCACATTAATCAACAAATCAGCCGTAATAGCTTCTTCAAGAGTTGACTTAAAAGCTGCTACTAAATGATGTGGTAAATTCTTAATAAAGCCGACCGTATCACTTAATAAAAAATCAGTTCCCTTGTCTAGGGTAATTTTCCGAGTAGTTGTATCTAGGGTCTGGAATAACATGTCATGGGCCTTAACCTGCTTAGCTTTGCTTACATGAGACTTTTCACATAAAAGATTAAAAAGGGATGACTTCCCAGCATTAGTATAGCCCACTAATGATACCACCTTAAGCCCTGATCTTTCTCTTTGTTTACGATGTAATTCCCGAGTCTTTTCTAGCTTTTCC
>JAAYRQ010000121.1 GCA_012518685.1 Syntrophomonadaceae bacterium
ATAATCGGAGCTACAAACCTAGAAGCAATAACATAGTTAGTCCTAGTAGGCAGACCCATACCCAATAATAATAGAGTAATCATCGTAAAAAACAAATCCTGCAAGAAGAGCGAAAACTATTAAAAATTACCCTTAAAATATCAAAAAAGTCCAGCAGCTTAAATGTACTAGACTTAATTAATCAGCCTATATGTAATATTTACTGGTAATTAATATTCCTTATAAGCAGCTATATAATCAATGTCGTTTTGCACCATGGGAGTCTTACTACCAGCCTGAACCTTAACTGCATCATAAGTTGTATCTATAGTCAGCCATTTCCCATCCACATATACCTCATTCCAAGCATGATAAGTTTCTAAGTCATCCTTATGAAAACCCATAACCAACTTAGTGGGAAGACCCACACTTCTTAACATCGCTGCCATCATCGTGGCATAATCATAGCAAATCCCGCTTGCCTTATCATAAGTCACATCTAAATTAGGAACATAACCAGATTGAACCGTCTTAGCTAAGTCATAATCATAGGAGATATTATTAACTATATAATCATAGATGACACTAAGCTTTTCTCGATTAGTTTTAAGCTGCTTAGTCAATTCATTAGCCTTAACTACCGCCTTAGTCTGGCTATGCCAGTTAATCATATAAGTTGATTGTAAAAAAGCTATCTTAGTATCTTTTAAGTCTAGCTTAATATCTTCACTAGCTACAGCCTTATAAGTTTTCCCAGTTATCTGTTCACCTATGAGGATTTTATAATTACCATTACCTATCTGTAAGGGATATCTTCCATTTGGAACTACAGGATAGTCATAAGTCTTCATACCCTTAGTAATCCGAATGATGTAATTACCTTTATCCCCTGCTTCATAACTAACCAAAACTATGCCCCTATCCAATTCACTTTTATCAATAGTCGGAAGAGTAGGTTTAGCTAGTGCTAAGGCAGGGAAAACTAATATGAGTAAAGCTACACTTATTATCAAGCCTAATAATCTATTATTGTTCATTAAAAAACTCCCCTTTCGGCAACTGGCTACCATCTAATTAATGTAAAAACATTAGCTAAAAAGGCCCTGTAGTTTTGCGTCCCTAACTTTCATTAGGTTTGCCTTTGTCGGTGGAAAGTACCGAAATCATATATTATATTTTATCCTACAAATATTACCTAATAATTATTCTTATAAAGAATCTAGCATAAGAAATTGCCCAATACAAGCATTTATAGATAATTAATATGTGACAATTTTCCTTTAACTACTAATCGCTGGCTAGGGTTATTAATAGGATGGCAAGTAATCAAGGTAATCTCGGCATCTTGCCCATTCGCTTCTAAGACCCATACCTCATCAGGACCCACATATAATTTCTCTGTAACCTCATATATGTAGATACAATCCTTAGCTTCTACGGACAGTAAATCCCCTAAGCCTAATTCATCCAGACGATTAAAATGCCTGCCCCGACCGTAATTACGATGGCCCGCAATTGCATAATTTCCTACTTCCCCTGCCTTTATTGTATTCTCTAGACTCGCTGCTGATATTAATAAATTTTTCTGGGAAGTACCCCTTAATACTGGTAACCTTAAATTAATCTTCTCGATAATTAATACCGCCTCAATATTCTCAGCTATATAGGCTTGCCTTTCCCTTTCTTCAGCTTTTTTTCTTTTAAGCCTTTCCGCTTCAGCTTGAGCATTAACTAGCTCCTCATCATCGCCGTCATCAATTTCCAAAGCTTCTTCAGCCAGCATCTGAGAAACCCTATCCCAGTCCTCTAACAAAAGCCGCTGCTGATAATCCCCATACAGATTCCGCCCAAAAGGAAAGAGAATAATGGCTAAACCGACAATTATTAAAATCGCAGAAAATAATTTCCTCATCTCAAAACCCCTTTAAAAAAACTAAAACATCCCACCCACCTACCCTAACACCAGTAGAGGGGATTTCAATCCCCACCCAAGCACCCTGTGTCATCCTGAGGCGGAGCCGAAGGATCTTCCCCCCGCCCCACCTGTAGAGGGGACCTGTGGTCGCCCCTTACAAAAAAAATAAGGCAGATTACTCTGCCTTATCCATAATACCATATCCTAATTATATCTTCTTCTTATACCCAAACCTAAAATAATTAAGCCAAATCCCAGTAAATAATAAGCTAAGTAGCTGTCAGCTCCCGTTTTCGTTAATTCCTTAACCCCTAATGGCACTTCATCAACTTCGATTTCAAAAAACATCTCCATCTCATTACCATTTTCATCTACTACTAGAATAGTAAAACTATCCATACCCTTGAATCCTGGTTTAGGAGTATATTCCCATTTACCATTTTCATCTACGGTAACCTTACCATTCTTCGGTTCCTCACCTACTTTAGGAGTAGATTTTTCTGGAACTTCGACTTCACCTTCTTTAGGTGTGTCCTCATAAGTCTTTTCCTTAAAGGGATCGTCCTCTTCACCAGTTCCAGGGTCTTTAGGTTCTTCTACAAGCCCTTCTGGGTCTTTTGGATCTTTATCCTTTTCTTCTTTTTCCTTATCTTTCTCTACTTCATCTTTCTTAGGATCTTCTTTTTCCTTATCTTTTTCTACTTCATCTTTCTTAGGGTCTTCTTTTTCCTTATCTTTTTCTTCGTCTTTTTTAGGATCATCCTCGGGAACTATTGGTGGAGTTCCGCCACCGCCACCTCCGCTTGAAGGTTTACGGTCATTAGTCATCATTAGTTCGATAGTCGCATCTTATTTTTCATTGATTACGAAAGATATCGGTTCACTATTTAGCTTATAACCTGCAGGTGCAGTAATTTCGATAAATTGATATTTGCCTGCTTCTAATCCTTTTATTACGAATTGACCAAGATTATCAGTAATATTACTTGCATATTCTGCAACCGCTTCATAAACATCTGTAGTCTTTTCCATCATCAGCTTAAATACCGCACCCGATAGCTTCTGGGTTTTACTGGTATTGTACTTAGTAAGACTTACCGAATTCTTCTGGTTTGTTATTTTTACTGCTTCTTCGTGATTATTCTTCTCATCATCAAGTTTGATTTCCGTATCAGCTATAGCTAGATAACCTACTAAAGGCTTATCTTCAACTAAGGTGTAAGTGTCGTAAGGTAAATCAGTAAAGGTGATTTCACCATTGTTATCGGTGGTACCCGTTTTTTCTACACTACCATCCGCATTCTTCAAGGTGAATTCTACACCTTCTAAGGGGCTGCCATCTTCCGCATCCACCTTAATGATTTTGATACTACCCTCACCACGAGAGTTGGTCATTTTAACCGTTTCCATTTCCGTTTGATCCGCATCAATTGTAAAGTTCGTACTTTTCACATCACTAGGCAAGACATAATTCGCTGGTGGAGTAACTTCCTTAAAATAGTATTTGCCTGCTGGTAAGTTGTTTGCACAAATGGTACCATTTTCTTTATTAATTTCTAATTCCAGTGGCTTGCCATCAGCATCTTCTGTTACCGCTTGATCTTTCTTATCGCCGTCAGCATAGTGTAAAGTAAACTTTGCACCCCCTAGGTTGATGGGTTTATCGCTTTCATCCACCTTAGTAAGTTGAACCGCTTGAACGAGTTTGGTGTTTTCGATTTTTTCGATTACTTCAAGGTCTGTATTAATTTCAACTTTTTTCAAGGTGTAATAATCAGACTTGGACAAGCAATACCCCTTCGGTGCTTCAGTTTCCTTTAACCAGTAACTACCCTGACCTACCATAGTCTTGAATTGACCAATGCCATCCTTATCAGTCACAACTGTTTCAATACGGAAACCACCTTCAGCTTCTGTATTACTCCACAGTTCAAATACCGCCCCTTCAAGCATAATATCAGAGTCCTCAGCATCCACCTTAGTAATTTTCAAGCAACCTTTATCAGCCGATGCTCCACCAGAGAAGGTAAATTTCTCTTGAAAAAACTCTTCCTTATCGCTAGCTGTTGTTTCGCCACTATGCTTATACGATAAGTTTGCTGTATTAGCAAGTTGACCATCTTTTTCCCCTAAATAGTAAGTATCATATTCGATAGTGTATGCCTTACTTATTTCTTCATAGTCCCCTATAAATTCAATCTTAAAGGTATAATCTTCTGGTTTATCAAATGTTACCTTATAATCTGTATCGCGAGTAAGCTCCTTCTCCTCACTAGGAGTCGAATTAGTCCCCGAAAACTTCATTTCCTTAATCTTAAAGCTATCCTCATACACCATCTGATTAGGATTACCCTTTGCATCTTTACCAACCGTATCCGTAATTACCACATCACTAAGGGTAGATTGTCCCCAGTTAAGGTTCATCTTCCAGTTTAGCTTGGCTGTAGAATCATTTATTCTGCCAAAATTCTTAGTTATTAAGCTGTTGGTGTGTTTCACATTTACGGTCTTTTGCCATTTACATTCATTGAAATTTGCATCATTTTTTACTTCATGCATTTTTTCTTGCGGTTCATAATAATCCTCCGCATTTTTAGATTCATAAACAATGCGATATGCTTTATTTATTTTCTCATTGAATGTAAGGGTAAAAGTATTAGCTAATTCGCCATCCGGTGTTATGGTATAATCATCTCCTATTATTAAAGCAGGTTCAATGATTTTACCATTTCCGCCTTCGGATAAATTCAGCTTATAAACCTTAATCGAATTCTTATCAATCCTTTGGCTGGTTGGTAAAGTATCTGAGAATACAGGATTTATAACTTTATCGAAATTATAGTTAATTCCTACCTCCCAGTGGAAGGTTTTGCTTCCATAATCGTACCAGCCATCCTTGTAACCGTTAGCTTTCTGCTGGGGATTGATTTCAGCACTCTTAGAAACCGAGACTGGACCATACTCTGTGCCACCTGTTTCCCATTTCAGCCCAGCAGTATTTTTGTAGTTTTCAACATTTGCTTCATTCTCTACATCGTACTTGGTGGTGTAAGTGATGGTAATCTTATCTTTCTTTTCATCTGAAGAAATTGGGTCTTTGATAGAAAGCTCAAAACCCTTCTTATCTTCCTTGTTCTTAAAAGTATAATCATCGTCTGCTTTTAATGTTTTAGTATCCCTTTCAACCACAATATCACCTTGGATTGTTAGATTTTTATTATCAAATACATCATTCAAGACAATCTCACTCATCTCGTACCCTGCACTGTTGATAACAATCTCCCAATCTATGGTTTTAGCCTGATAATTGGGGTTTTTACAGGTTTTACTCAGGACATTTTGACTGTAGCCTTGAGTTTTTATTACCCATTTACTTGCTTCATCTCTATCGCTTCGGACCACTTTATTAGTAATAGGAATATCACTAGTTACTAAATCACTAGGCTTAGTAGAATAAGTAATGGTAAAAGGCTCGGATATAGCATTTTTGAGCTCTAGCACAAAACCATCAGAGTTTTTGTTTACTTCATAATCGCCCGCATCCAGATCAGTAACAGTAATTTCACCAACAAATTCATGCTTATCCGCATTACCTGTCCAAGTATCAGTAATTGTAGTCCCATCTGCTAAGGTTTTCCGATTTTCATTTACTTTGATAGTCCAAGTAGCAATTTCACCCGACTTAGATACTGATTTTGCTAGAGGAGCACCATAATTAATGGTTACCGATTTAGAAGCTTCTTTACCATTAAACCCTGCTTTGTTTTCTAACTTTTGGCTTGCCTCCTCAGTATCCCCAGGAATAGTACGATAGGAAATCTTGTAAGCAAACCTATCCTTAAGGGTTAGGGCTAAATTAGTCACATTGTCTTTAGCATCATTATAATTAGTCTTGAAGCTTTCTGTGACATCTTCTATTTTGCTTGCTACTCCCTTTGAATCAAAAGTATATTTTTCTACACTAAAAAAATCTACCTCGCCAAATTTGTGGTTTCCAGTTAGGGTATCTACAAACTTCTTACCCTCAGTACCCAAATCATCCATTACCTTATTTACCCAGACTGTCCACTTGACAAACTGACTATTCTGACCACCTTTATCAGCTTCTACTACTTTTTCAATAACAGTTCCGTTTTTAGGGGTAAAGTATAGGTCTATTGTATCCTGTCCTGGCAGTTTTAGTTCTTGCTTAATGCCAGTATCAGAAGAACCAAGTTCAAACTTAGCCTTAATTTCAAACCATACATTAGTTTTTATACCCCCTGTGCCCTCATCACCTTCATACCGAATATTATTATTAAATGTAATAACTAATTTCCCATCGTCAATAGAATAATCTGCATACTTTTTCGGAATTGTATCACTATTAAACAATTCACCATTGCTAACATCACAAGCCTTTAAGGGTGTTGGTAAGGTGTAAGTAAATTGGGAGCCCGTTCCAAATTCATGCTTATCAGGCAAGATAAACTCAATTCTCAAATCAACCTCATCCCCAATCACTGGGCGATAATCATCAATGTTTTTAAGCTCTATCCCTCCTGATGTAGCTATGATTTTAAAATCCTTTTTAAAATCAGAATCCTCAATATCCACATCTGGGAAAGTGCTACTCATCGCCTTCACCATCGGGAATCCCGTCATCATCTTCGCTGCCTTTAAGTCCTCATCCTCATCAGCTTTGACTAGGTCCGCATCATCTGGATTAG
>JAAYRQ010000122.1 GCA_012518685.1 Syntrophomonadaceae bacterium
TAATGCTTAATAATGCTTATCTTAGCCCTGAATATACTAGTTCAGGGCTTGTTTTATTTATTGGTTTTTTAAATAAAGGAGTGCTTAATGTATATCGGAGTGGATATTGTAGATATTAATAGGGTTAAGTTAGCCATTGAAAGGACTCCTAGGTTTTTGGAACGCATTTTTACACCTGGGGAAATATTTTATGCCTTTAAGCATAATAATCCTTATCCTTCCCTAGCAGCACGATTTGCAGCTAAGGAAGCATTTCGTAAATTACACCCTTTGTTTATAAGGGGGATAAGGTTTCAGGATGTTGAAGTAATTAATAGTGCTGATGGTCGTCCCCAATTATTTTTGTATAATAATGCACTCCATCAAAAGGAGCTGGCGAATATAGACAAAATAGCCCTAAGCATTTCACATGCTAAACAGCAAGCTATAGCGACAATCGTTGCACAAGAAAGGGTGGTGTAGATGAAGATTGTTAATGCACAACAAATGAGAGAAATAGATAATAAGGCGATTAATGATTATAAAATACCTAGTATAGTATTGATGGAAAATGCGGGTATTAGAACGGTAGAAGTCATAGAAGAATATTTGGGGGAAGTTAGCGGTAAGGCTATCGTTATTGTAGTTGGCACAGGTAACAATGGAGGAGATGGGCTAGTAATAGCTAGGCATTTGATTAATGCAGGGGCTAAGGTGGATGTGTTTGTCATAGGTCAGCTAGCTGATTTAACTACTGATACCTTAATTAATTATAATATTATAAAAAATATTAAAGGCAAGCTATTAACTTTAGAAAATGATGATGATTTAGATAAATTAATGTTAAGTATTATCGGGGCTGACTTGATAGTAGATAGCATTTTCGGAATAGGTTTTAAGGGTAAGCTAAATGATTATACTAGCCAGGTAATAAGTATGCTTAATTGGGCTAAAGCTCCCATAATAGCAGTAGATATTCCTAGCGGTCTAGAAGCAGATACTGGTAAGGTGCCAAGTACAGCTATCAAAGCTACTCATACCATAACTTTTGGTTTGCCTAAAATCGGGCTAATATTAGAGCTAGCTAAAGATTATGTGGGAACTTTAAGTGTGGCCGATATTTCTCTACCCGCACAGTTGTTAAATGATAGGATTTTAAAAAGTAGTCTTATTACCCCCCAATTAATTAGGCCCTTCTTAGAGCCTAGATTAGCCGAAACTCATAAGGGAACATATGGCCATGTCTTAGTGGTAGGTGGTTCTATTGGTCTAACAGGAGCTGTAGTGATGACGGGTAATGCTGCCATAAGAACTGGGGCGGGTCTTGTAACTGTGGCTGCACCTGAATCCCTACTTCCTATAATACATAACCACCTTACCGAAGTAATGACTTCGCCTTTGGCTGAAACTGGGCAGGCTACTATAGCATTGGAAGCTAAACCAGCCTTAGAAAACCTATTAGGAACTGTTTCTGCCTGTGCAATTGGACCAGGAATGGCTAGATACCCAGAAGCCTTAGCGATTGTTGATTTTGTTTTGGAAAGATCGGGGGTACCTATCATAATTGATGCCGATGGCTTAAATGCAGTTAAAAAAGATATTTCTATATTAAAAGACCGTCAAGTGCCTATAGTTCTTACACCTCATCCTGGGGAAATGGCAGGATTAATCGGCAAAAGTATAGCAGAGATACAAGCTAATCGCCTAGAGGTGGCTCAAGAATTTGCTACTGAATGGGGGGTAACTTTAGTATTAAAAGGTAATAATACTATTATAGCGACAGCCAATGGGGAAACTTACATTAACATTAACGGTAACCCTGGTATGGCAACTGGAGGTAGTGGTGATGTTTTAACTGGTATTATTGCTAGCTTAATTGCCCAAGGATTGAATCCTGTCCAAGCCTCTGTAGCAGGTGTCTATATGCATGGGGCGGTGGGGGACAAGGTGGCAGGACTTAAAGGTCAAAAAGGCATGATAGCTGGGGACTTAATAGAGTTTTTACCAGATATTTTAAGGGAATTTGAGTAATTATGCTATTGTTAGTTGGGTTTTGATTGTGGAGAATTTTTATTAAAAACTTAGTGGAAAGAGGGTTTTATAATGTTAGCCAAAGATATTATGACTAAAGAAGTAGTTAAGGTAAGCCCTGAAACAAAAGTAGAAGAAGTTGCTAGCTTGCTCATAGATAACAAGATTAGTGGTATTCCTGTAGTTGATGAACATGGTAAGGTTATAGGGGTAGTAACGGAAAAAGATTTAATTATTAAAGCTAGTGAATTAAAGGTGCCTTTTTATGTTACTTTATTTGACAGTATTATTTTCTTAGAAAACCCCATAAGATTTAATAACGACTTAAAAAAATATATAGCTTCGGAAGTGAAAGACGCCATGACTAAAAATGTTGTGGTTGTAGAGGAAGATACTCCTGTAACTGAAGTAGTAACTATAATGCAAAAGAAGAAGGTAAACAGAATTCCCGTAGTCAAAGACGGCAAATTAGTGGGTATAATTACCCGTAATGATGTTTTGAAATCTATAGTAAATGGATAAAGGTAAATGGATAATAAAAGATTAACTTATGCAGAAATTGATTTAGCAGCGATAAAACATAATATTAATATTGTTAAAAAACATACTACTGCACAAATTATGGCTGTTGTTAAGGCTGATGCCTATGGGCATGGAGTAGATAGGGTTAGTCAAGTTTGTCTTGATGCTGGGGTAAATTATCTAGGGGTGGCAACGATTGAAGAAGCTATGCACTTAAGAGATATAGGTATTAGTTTGCCTATTTTAATATTCGGTCATCTAGCTGATGAGTATGTTAATTTGGCAATCGAGCATAATATAAGTATAACGGTTTATGATTATCGTTTTGCTAAAGTAATTTCCCAAAAGGCTTTTAGCTTAGGTAAAAAGGCTTTAATCCATATAAAAGTTGATACAGGTATGGGAAGGTTAGGCTTTTACCCTGCAAAGGCCGCATTAAAGGAAATTATTAATATCGCCCAGCTAGATTGTCTAGATTTAGAAGGGATATATACCCATTTGGCACAAGCGGATACCCTAGATACTACTTTTTCAATACAGCAAATAGAAGAGTTTGTCCGAATTACAAATGAGCTAGGAAAAAATGGCCTACATTTTCGGCTAAAACATACAGCTAATAGTGCGGCTACTTTGAACTTGCCAACAACTCATTTTGACATGGTTAGACCAGGTATTATTTTATATGGCTTAAGACCTTCAGACGAGGTATATGATAAGGATTTACAACCAGCCTTAAAACTTAAAAGTCAGGTTACTCAGATTAAAAATGTGCTAGCTGGTGCTACAATAGGGTATGGCAGGACTTATAGCTGTAACCGCCCTACTAAAATTGCTACTATCCCTGTAGGGTATGCTGATGGCTATAGTCGTATATTGTCTAATCAAGCTTGGGGAATAATTAAGGGGCAGAAAGTTCCTCTAGTAGGTAATGTTTGTATGGATCAATGTATGTTTGATGTAACCGATATTAAGGAAGTTAGGGAAGGTGAGGAAATACTGTTAATAGGTAGTAAGGCAGATGGTATAACTGCTGATGATTTGGCAAATATTATGGGTACTATCAATTATGAGGTTGTATGTGCAATTAGTGCCCGAATACCCCGCATATATATATAGATTTAATAGGTTTTGCATTTATTGGATTTGCTAGAAAAGATACTTATACTTATAATATTTAATATCTGAATCTATATATTTTGTTGGAGGTGCTTTTATTGCCAGCCTCGAAAAGAATCATCATAACAGTTCCAGAAACCCTCCTAGCTGAAATGGATGATATTACTGAAATAGATAGTAAAAACCGCAGTGAAGTAGTCAGGGAGGCTATAAGATTCTATCTAGGGGAGAGAAAAAGAAGCTTGCTAAGGGAACAAATGAAAAAAGGATATATGGAAATGGCCCATATTAATATTGGTTTAGCTAATGAAAATGTATTAGTTGAGGATGAAGCTCTAAACAACTTTATAGAAAAACTGTTGGAGTGATTAATTATATGATAAAACGAGGTGAGATATATTTTGCTCAACTTAATCCCGTAATAGGCTCTGAACAAGGTGGTATTCGGCCTGTGGTAGTTGTGCAAAACGATATAGGGAACCAGTATAGCCCGACCACAGTTATACTGGCTATAACTTCCCAAATTAACAAAGCTAAGCTCCCTACTCATATTGAGCTTAAAGCCCGCGATTATGGGCTAGAAAAGGATTCCGTAATACTTGCTGAACAAATTAGGACTATAGATAAAACTAGGCTTAAACAAAGAATAGCTTCACTCAATGATGAAATTATGCATAAGGTTGACCAAGCTTTAGCTATTAGTCTTAATTTAACGGAAATATAGTACATAATAAGTCAGAACTTAATACTAAAAACAGGTTTTTGTGACCTGTTTTTTTATTTTCCTTATAAAATATAGCTTGTTTTTTGTAAATCGCTATATTATACTAAACACATTACTGAAACCAGATTGGTTACAGAGGCTTTAACGGAAATATTTTATTGGGGAGAGTGAAATCTATGCAAGATGGTAGTTCGGGATGGAAAATAGGTTCTTGTGTATTATGTGCTCAAAATTGCGGTTTAGAAATATTAGTGGAAGATAACCAGATTGTTAGGGTAAAAGGTGATAAAAGTAACCCTCGTAGCCAGGGCTATACTTGCCGTAAAGGTTTAAGCATTGCACATTATGCTGATAATGCAGATAGGCTTAGATACCCACTTAAAAAAATAGGCGATACTCATGTCAGAATTAGCTGGGAACAGGCCATAAGCGAAATAGCTGAAAAGTTACAAAAGATTAAGGATAAATATGGCAGTAAGTCTTTTGCCTATATGGGTGGGGGTAGCCTAGGGGGGCAAATGGAAGTAGGACTAGGGCTTAGGCTATTAAGCTTATTAGGTTCTCGTTATTACTATTCTTCCTTAGCTCAGGAGTTTTCTAATATTTTTTGGGTTGATGGGCGAATAGCTGGAAAACAAAGCTTAGTTTCCTTGCCTGATGGACATAATGCTGACACTTTGGTAGCTTGGGGCTGGAATGGCTGGATGAGTCATCAAGAACCTAGAACTAGGGATTTGATTAGGGAAATGAAGAAAAACCCTACTAAAAGATTAATAGTTATTGACCCCCGTTTTTCGGAAACTGCCGAACGGGCTGATATTCATTTAGCTCTTAAAGCAGGAACTGATACGATGTTATTAAAAGCCATAATTCGTATTATCTTAGATAATGGTTGGACAGATGAAGAATACTTAGCTGACCATGTTAATGGTTGGGAAAAGATAGCTCCATTGTTTGACGGTTTTGAGGCTAGAAGGGCGATTGAAGATGTATGTATGCTTAATTATGAAGATGTTGTAGAAGTGACTCGTTTAATAGCTCAAACTAAGTCTAGTATTCATGAGGACTTAGGAATATATATGAACCGTAATTCTACGATTAACTGTTATTTATTGCATATCTTGCGTGCTATTACTGGGCGTTTTTGTGTGGAGGGTGGGCATGTCTTTCCTAGCTTTTTATTTCCTATGGGTAGTAATACTGATGAAAGAAACCCTAAAACTTGGCGAACAGTGCATAACGATATGTTCCCTGTAATGGGGGTATTTCCACCTGCGATTTTCCCTGAGGAAGTTTTAAATGACCACCCCGAACGATTAAGAGCCTTAATCGTTAGTGCTTGTAATCCATTACGCTCCTATCCTGATACCCTAGCTTATGAAAAGGCATTGGCGGCCTTGGATTTATCAGTATGTATAGAGGTAGTATATAGTGAAACAGCTAGATTGTGCGATTATGTACTACCTTCTTTAAGCTATTTGGAAACCTATGATACTACTTGTTTTAGTTTTACTTATCCAGAATTTTATTTCCAGTTGCGTCAACCAGTTCTAGAGCCTATCAGCCCAGAGGCTAAGGAAGGTGCTGCCATTATATTAGAAATAATAAAAGCTATGGGCTTTTTACCAGAACTACCTGAATCATTATATAAGGCAGGGGAAAATGGTATTACTGCTTACTTGGGAGAATTCAATCAGTATTTGACTAATAATCCAGATCAGGGCAGAAAGGCTCCCCTTATTTTAGCGGAAACCTTAGGAAAAGCCCTAGGTTCGGTTAATCAAGCCTTAGTGGTCGGCTTACTACTTAATAGCAGCAAGCCTTTTAAAGCTGGTGCAGTAGAATTAGGTTATCCAGCTGATTTTAATATGTTTGAAGAAATGTATAAGAGCATAATTAATAAGCCTCAAGGTTTATTGCTAAGTAAGTTTCCTGAGGATAATTTTAGTATGCTAGCTACCGAGGATAAGAAACTCAGCCTATATATCGAAGAATTAGTAGAACCTTTAGAAGCGGCTACTATCGAATCGGAAATTAGGAACTTAGAATTACCTGCTAACTATCCCCTAATACTTCATTCGGGGCTCCACCATGAAACCGTAGCTAATACTATTTTGCGTAATCCAGAATGGAACAGGAGTAGGCGAGTTAATACTATGCTAATGAATGAAGCTGATGCTATAAAATTAGGTCTGAATGATGGTGATAAAGCTAGAATTACAACCAGGGCTTCTAGGGCAGAAATAGAAGTAGAAATTAGTAAGTATGCGGCAGAAGGCTGTGTGTATATTCGGCATGGGGGAGGTCTAATCTATGATGGGGAGAAAATAGGGGTTAATGTTAATGAATTAGTCTTAGCCACTGACAGGGATGAGATGTGTACTCCTATGCATAGACGAATACCCTGTCGGGTAGAAGGTGTCTAGTTATTGATATAGAAAGGATAAGTTATGTTAAGTAGTAGATTTCCTGTAGCAGTGCAAATTTTAATTATATTAGATTGGTGCCCTGATAATGTGAAAATTACTAGTGAACTTATTAGCACTAGTGTTAATACTAATCCAGTTATTATCCGTAGGATTATGGCTTATTTAAAGAAACACCAGCTAATAGCCACTGCTTCCAGCTCAGAGGGTGCCAAGTTATTAAAAAGTCCTGAGGATATTAGCCTACTAGATGTCTATAATGCTGTGGAATTAACGGAAGAAAATCAGCTTTTTGCCTTGCACGAGAATACTAATCCTCATTGTCCGATAGGGAGTCGTATTAATGAGGTATTAACCCTACCCTTGTATGAGGCTAGATTAGCCTTAGAGGATAGTTTAGCTAGGATTAGTATTGCAGATTTGACCGATGAATTTATAGCTTTTGGGGATTTTGTAAACTCGGCTGACTATAAAGCTATAGAAAAACTCTTTCCGACTTTACAAAATTAGATAAATTATTAGATGCCATAACTACTGTTGACAGCTAAAAAAGGCTTTGGACAGTAGTTATTTTTATCTAGTCTATCTTTTTATTTTTATTCGTATATTCATATATAAAGAGAAAGTATTAGGGGGATTTGTAAGTGAGACCAATCATAGGGATTACGGGTAATTATAATTATGATGAGGATTTATTTTGGCTGAAAAAACATTATGTTACTTCTATTAATAAAGCAGGGGGAACTAGCCTAATCTTACCGCCTGTGGATGATGATAATATTTTAAACCATTATATTAGTATATGTAATGGTTTTTTGTTTTCGGGAGGGGGGGACATAGACCCTTATTATTGGGGGGAAATGCCTGAAAGAAGATTAGGGGAGGTAAATCCCATTAGGGATAGTTTTGAATACAATTTAGCTAAAAAGATTTTAGGGGGTACTATACCTGTTTTAGGAATATGTAGGGGTTGTCAGTTGTTAAATATTGCTTTGGGGGGTAGCCTAATTCAAGATATCAATTCTAGATTGCCCCATGTGCAAAAGGCACCCCGAGATTATAGATTTCATGCTATAGTAATAGAAGAAACTAGCTTACTTAGGAGAATTATTAAATCTTCTCAGATTAGGGTAAATAGTTTTCATCACCAGGCTATTAAAAAATTAGGTTCGGGCTTAAAGGTCGCGGCTAGTGCACCTGACGGAATTATTGAAGCTGTAGAAAGTAGTGTACACCCTTTTGTCATTGGGGTTCAATGGCATCCCGAATCATTAACTGATAAATATTCATACTTATTATTCCGTTCATTTATAGAAAGCTGTAAAAGGAATTGCACTTAATTTAAGTATTTTCAGCTATTATTATATTAGATGTCTTGGTGAACAGTAGTAAGCATTTCATCATATATTAGTGTAGAGGAAGGAGTAATCTATGTTTGCCATTAAAGGTGGAAAGATATTTACCCAAGATGATAATCAGATTATAGATGATGGTCTAATATTAGTTAAGGCTGGTGTAATTGAAGCTGTGGGCAAAGATATTAGTATTCCAGCAGACTGTGAAATTTATGATTTTACAGGTAAATATGTAACAGCGGGATTTATTGATGCTCATACTCATATTGGACTAGATGAAGAAATATATCGTATCGAAGGTGACGATGTTAACGAAATTGGCAATCCTATTACACCCTTTTTAAGGGCGGTTGATGGGATTAACTTTTTTGATTTGGCCTTTGCTGATGCCTTAAAAGGCGGAGTTACCCGCTCGGTATGTATGCCTGGTAGTGCTAACATTTTAGGTGGGCAGGCTGTTTTTCTAAAACATTTAGCTCCTAGCCCCAGTCAAATGATTTACCAGTCACCCTATGCCTTAAAGGCTGCTCTAGGGGAAAATCCGAAAAGGGTTTATGGGCAAGATAGAAAGATGCCCCGAACTCGTATGGCTAATGCTAGTTTATTAAGGGAGGCTTTTTATAAGGCTAGTAAGCTTATAGATAAAGATGCTAAGGATATCTCAGCTGAGGAAGAATTTAAACAGGAAGCGGTTATAAAGGTATTAAAAAAGGAAATGCCTCTTTTTTTACACATCCACCGAGCTGATGATATTTTGACAGCTTTAAGAATCAAGGATGAGTTTGATTTTGATTTAATTATTCAACATGGCACAGAAGCCCATCTAGTATTAGATGAGATAGTAAAACGGGATGTGCCTATATGTTTAGGCCCCCTTTTTGTTAATAGGAGTAAAGTAGAAATGAAGGAAGTAGCCTTTGCTAATGCTGTTAAGTTAGCCGATGCGGGGGTTAAGTTTTGCTTGATATCTGACCATCCTGTTACACCCATAGAACATTTAAGGGTTTCAGCTGCCCTAGCTGTTAAGGAAGGCTTAGATATGGAAACAGCACTAAATGCGATAACTATTAATTCTGCTAGGATATTAGGGGTAGATGGGGAACTAGGTTCTATAGCTACAGGTAAAAAAGCAGATTTAGTAGTTTTTGATAAACACCCCTTAGATTTTGGGGCTAAGGTTGAAATGGCAGTTGTGGAGGGTCTTATTTGGGGGGATAACCTTGAATAAAGGAGATTTGTTTACGGTTTTCGTTGATGGGCAGACTATGACGGTTTGTGTCTTGGGTTTTTATAGTGAGGAGTATTCGGGGGAAGAAATGGTGATTTTAGCCGTAATTAATCAGGATAATCTGGTGCACATTCCTGTAGATGATTTGGAGCCTATTTTTTCACCTAAAAAATATATGAATTAGAAGCTTAAAAGGAATAATTACATTTCTGATAAAGGGGGTGGACTGGGGTGACCTCAGTCCGCCCCCTTATTTGATTTTTCTAAGTATTGCATTTTACCACTATTTACTTCAAGGGATTTACATCTTTGCTTGGAATCATGTAAGTGATAATTAATAGAAAGTAAGAGGTGTAGAATAAATTGAAGTTAAGATTTAGCAGTTTTGTAGCAGTAGTTGTCTTATTTGTTTTTTCTTTTTGCTTAGTAGCTAGTGCCAATCCCACGATTATAATTAATGGACAAGTTAAAGATTATAATCCTCCTGCAGAAATTAAGGATGATCGTGTAATGTTGCCTTTAAGGTATGTCATTGAAGATGAGGTTTTTGCAGGAGAAGTTTTTTGGGATAGTTTATTAAATAAAGTTGCTCTCAATTGTCAGGGTAAATACATTGAACTTTTTATAAATGATAGTAAGGCAAAGGTAAATGGAGAGGCTTACCAGCTTGATACTAGCCCATACATAAAGGATAGCCGTACTTATATACCTTTACGCTTTATATCTGAATTACTAGGTGCGAAGGTGGACTGGGATAGTGATAAGGGTGAGGTAAACATAAAAACTGAAGGGGTACCCCTTAAAAAACCGATAATTAAAGATAGGGAAGTTTTTGCCTATTATTATTATCAAGCTTTTGCGGAATTTAAACAAAACGCCCATCTCTTTGATACTGTGTCTTTTCGGTGGTTTGAGACTAACTATAAGGGTGATATTTACTATGAATATCAGGATGATTATAGGAATATTTTAAAGTTTGCCGATGAAAAAGGAATAGCGAAGTATGCTAGTGTGGTTTTAATGGATACTAATGCTCTGCATACTCTCCTATCAGTACCCCAGAATCGTGCCCGATTTATTTCTAATATATTAGAAATTGTAAAAAGGGATAATTATGATGGGGTTGATATAGATTTTGAATTTATTAATCCTAAGGATGGCATATATTTCACGCTCTTTTTAAAGGAATTAAAAGCGGCTTTAGGCAATAATATTCCTTTGTCAGTAGCAGTTTTTGCCCGAACTGGTCATGAACAATTTGCCACTCCTTATGAATATCAGAAAATAGGGCAAATCGTAGATAAGGTAATAGTTATGGCCTACGATTATAGTTACCCGACTAGTAAGGCAGGACCTGTAGCCCCTCTATGGTGGGTAGAAGAGGTTGCTAATTACATGGCAAACAATATCCCCCCTGAAAAGGTAATGTTGGGCCTGCCTACTTATGGATATGATTGGGCAAATGGTGGCAAGGGTACTACAGTTACCGCCAGCCGTTTAGCCTCTATTAAGGCTAAATATAGGCTAACTGCTAATTTTGATTATAATAATATGAGTCCTTATTATACCTATTATGATGAATGGGGCAATTATCATCAGATTTGGACTGAAAATGAACCAAGCCTTAAGGAAAAACTTAAAGTGGCTGAAAAATATGGTTTGGGTGGAATTTCTTTTTGGCGGATAGGTAATGGTTTTAATGATTTGTATAATTTATTAGGTAAGTAGGTCAGGGGTTTTTGCTTTGTGCAGAAATAATTAATGATTGGAAAGTAGGAGCAGGTTTAGGCAGCTCCTACTTTTTTGTGCTTTATTTAAGTAATAAAGTAAGATATTTTAGGAAAATCGTATTTATTAAGTTATAATATATTAGAAATATTTGCATATTTAAAAAGGTAGGAGAGGACATGTTCAAGGAACAACTTAATTTATTTGGTGAGGATGCTGAGGAGAAGATTATAAAAGAAACTGAAAAATTATATCAGCCAGAAGTTAATCAGAAACTTACTTATCTTCCCCAAGTAAAATGGGAAGAATCTTATTATGATATTACTGATTTAGCGGAATTAGAAGCCCAAGCCCAAGGCTGCAGTTTATGCAGACTGAGGGATACTTGTAAAAATGTTATTTTTGGGGAAGGTAAGCCTGATGCTAGGCTAATGTTAATTGGTGAAGGACCTGGTAAGGATGAGGATGACATAGGACGACCTTTTGTGGGTAAGGCTGGGCAATTATTGGATAAGATTTTACTAGCTGCTGAAATTCCCCGTTCTGAAGTTTATATTGCTAATGTAATTAAGTGTCGTCCTCCTAGTAATAGATTGCCTAAACCTGATGAAGTAAAAGTCTGCCAAAATTATTTAGAAGCTCAAATTAGGTTAATTAAACCTGATATTATAGTCTGCTTGGGTGCTTTGGCTAGTAGTGTGGTCATAGATAAAAATGCCCGCATAACTAAGATTAGGGGGAATTGGTATAAAAGGCATACTATTAGGATAATGCCTACTTTCCATCCAGCGGCACTTTTGCGTAATGAAGACTATAAAAGACCAGTTTGGGAAGATTTTAAAATAATTAGGGATGAATATAAGAAATTATAACAGGAGTGACTGTTTTGTTGGAGTTAATTGCTGATACTGCAAGTAGTATGCATAATTTAGGTAAAAAGTTAGCCTCACTTTTAAAAGCCCGAGATGTACTATATCTTGATGGTGATTTGGGGGTAGGTAAGACTACCTTAGTACAGGGGATTGCTCAGGGTTTAAATTATGAAGGTTTGGTAACTAGCCCTACTTTTACTATTATGAATATCTATCCTACTAATCCCGAGATATATCATTATGATTTTTATCGTTTGGAAATTGAGGATTTGGATGATTTGGGTTTAACTGATTATGTGGAACAGGATGGCATAACGATTATAGAATGGCCTAAGTTAGATAGCGATTTATTACCTGAGGATGCCTTAATTGTTACGATTAGTCTGCTAGATGATGATTATGATAGAGCCCGAAAAGTAGTTTTTACGGCGGTAGGTGAAAGGTATCAGCCTTTACTAGAGGAGTTGAAAGATTAGTGCTAATATTGGCGATAGACGGTGCGACCCCTTCTGCGGGGGTAGCCTTACTAGATGAAAATAAAATATATTATGAGGAAATAAGCAATTTTAAAAAAACCCATTCCCAAAACTTAATGCCTATGATTGATAGGGCTCTAACAACAGGGGATTATACTGTTCGTGATCTTACTGCTATAGCAGTTACGATAGGACCAGGTTCTTTTACGGGTTTAAGAATAGCGTTAGGGACGGTAAAGGGTCTAAGTTTAGCCACGAATATACCTGTAGTAGCGGTTTCGACTTTGGATACCTTGGCTTTTAATCTTAACTTTAATCATAATTTAGTCGCTGTCTTGTTAGATGCTCGAAGAAATGAGGTCTATACTGCCTTTTACGATGCTTCGGGTATTTATCCTGTGCCTATATCTGACGAATTAGCTATTAGCCCAGAGGATTTTGTAAGCTTAGCCCATCAATTAATGGTAAAGAACAATTATACTAGGATAATCTTATTAGGTGATGGTTTTTACCCTTATGCTGATTTTTTTAGGAAATCGTTTAACGATAAGTTACTTAATATACCTACACACCTAATCTTGCCCAGACCAACTGCTTTGGGCAATTTGGCCATAGAGAGAGTAAAGGCTCATAGCTATAGTGATATATTTTCTTTAAGTCCTACTTATCTTAGATTATCGGAAGCAGAATACAAACTTAAGCAAGGAGAAATATAATAATGCTGCAACCAAATTATGTAATTCGTAAAATGACGGAATTAGACCTAGATGAAATAATTGTTATCGAACATCAAGTTTTTACCTTACCCTGGTCTATAGAATCTTATCGGGCAGACCTTAGGAATGAATTTGCCACTTATTTAGTCTGTGATGTAGCAGGGGAAGTGGCTGCTTACGGGGGTATGTGGAATGTTTTTGAAGAAGCCCATATTACTAATATCGCAGTCAATCCTAATTACCGCCGATTAGGGCTGGGTAAAACTATAATGTTAGAATTGGAAAAAGCAGCTAAGGAGAAAAATGCGATCCGCATGGTTTTAGAAGTTCGTCCTTCTAATAGTATCGCTCTTAATCTCTATGAAGGCTTAGGTTATATTCCCACAAGTTTTAGAGAAAAGTATTATTCGGATAATGGGGAAGATGCTTTAGTTATGACGAAGCTAGTCTTTTAAGGTGAATTTAAGGCAGGTGTACTTTTGTGGATAATATAAAGATACTGGGTATTGAAACTTCTTGTGATGAAACTGCAGCTTCTATTGTGCAAGATGGCAAAGAGATATTGGCCAATATAATTAATTCTCAAATCCCTATTCATCAGCAATTTGGGGGGGTAGTTCCCGAAGTAGCTTCCAGGAAACATATTGAAAGTATTGCTTTTGTAGTTGCTGAGGCTTTTAAAGAGGCTAATTTGGAATATGCTGATATTGATGCGGTGGCAGTTACTAATAGGCCTGGCTTAATAGGGGCTTTATTAGTGGGTTTATCTTTTGCCAAGGCCTTTGCTTACGCTTTAGACAAACCCTTAATTGCGGTTAACCATTTATATGGACATATTTATGCTAATTTTTTAGAATATGAGGATATTAAGTTTCCAGCTGTCTGTTTAGTAGTTTCTGGTGGACATACTAGTCTTTTACTAATGGAGGATGCAACTAGCTATGAAGTTATCGGGGCTACCTTAGATGATGCGGCAGGGGAAGCTTTTGATAAGGTAGCTAGATTTATGGGCTTAGGTTATCCAGGTGGGCCTTTGGTACAAAAGGCGGCTGAGACGGGACAGGCAGGGCTGGTAACCCTACCGCGGGTATATTTAGATAGGGATGATTTTAATTTTAGTTTTAGTGGGCTTAAAACTGCTACCATGAATTTGTGGAAAAAACTTGAGCGACAAGGAAGTCAAAATGTTAATGATATGGCAGCTGAATTTCAGACAGCTTTAGTCGAGGTCCTAGTTGCTAAAACTATTAAGGCAGCGAATAAGTATCAGGTTGACAACATTTTACTGGCAGGGGGGGTAGCTGCTAATTCAAAACTTCGGGATTTGATGGCTGAAGAGGCTAGGGCTAATAAGCTTAAATTATACTACCCATCTTTGAAGTTGTGTACGGATAATGCAGCTATGATCGCAGGTGTAGCTTATCATGATTTTGTCAATGGGAGGTTTGCCCCCTTAAATCTGAATGCATATCCTAGCCAAATGTCCTTGTTAAAAAGACCTGTGGATATTGTGGATAACTCTGTTGATAAGTAAAATCCGTATTTTAGAAGCTTTTTTTATTATAAAATTATAGAAATTAATCTAGGACAATTTGAAAAAACTTTTATTCCTTGTGGATAAGAGAATAATATTTTTAAGGAGAAGCAAAAATGTATCCAGTCTTATTTAAAATAGGTAATTTTTCTGTCCATACCTGGGGACTTTTATTAGCTATTGCGGTCATAATAGCCATTTATGCGATAGAAAAGGTATTTGAGCGGGAAGGTTTGGATTCTACAGACCTTTTTTATATGATTGCACTGATGATAATTGCTGGAATTTTAGGGGGCAGGGTTGCCTATATCCTAGTCTATGACTGGGCTATTTTAATATCTAATCCCTTAAGCCTAATTACCATCACTTCGGGAGGCATTTCGGGCTTAATCTGGTATGGTGGAGTTGTGGGAGGAGTCATTCCTTTTATCTATTATATTAGGAAAAATAATTGGTCATTTTGGCAGATAGGGGACATTTTCGCACCTTATATAGCTTTAGGTTATGCTATTGTTAGGGTGGGTTGTTTCTTAAATGGTTGTTGTTACGGAGCGATTACTAATTCTTCTTTAGGAGTAGTATTTCCTTATGTGGATAATTTCACAAGATATCCTACGCAATTATTCAGTACCGTTTTGAATTTATTATTATTCGCATTTTTAATTTGGCTATTTCCTCGCCGTAAATTTTCAGGACAGGTTTTCCTTTATTATATTTTAGGTTATGCTGTCTATCGTTTTATTATTGAGTTTTTTAGGGAAAGTATAATTATGGTAGGGTTTTTTACCTTGGGGCAGATATATACTTTAATTTTATTGGCTATCGGTATTATTTTATATGTTTGGAGAAAACATACCTTGAGGAGGGCTTAGTTAATGAATGATATTAGGCAAAAGTTACGGGAGGAAATGTTAGATAAAAGAAATCAACTCTCGAAGGATTTAGTAGAATCGCATAGTCTAAGTATTTGTAAGAAAATTAAGGACTTACCTGATGTGCAGAATGCCCGTAATATTATGGTTTTTTCAAATTTCGGCAATGAAGTAGTCCTAACTTCTTTTTGGGAAGCCTTATTATCTGAAAAACAGATACTTTTGCCTCGGGTAGAAAAGGGTGGAGAAATGCTAGCTGTCCCTTTTACTGGCTGGGATAATGTTGAAAATGGACCTTTCGGTATTAAGGAACCTGTGGGAAAGGCTTTTGAGCCTAACTTAATAGATGTAGTAATAGTACCTGGCTTAGTATTTGACCCTAATGGCTATAGGTTAGGTTATGGTAAGGGGTATTATGATCGCTTTTTAAAAAGCTTAAGAAAGGATGCTTTTTTCTGTGGGGTCTGTTTTGATTTTCAGGTAGTGAATAATATTCATCCTACCGAAGGTGATGTGCCAGTCCACTGGATAGTTACCGAAAAATCGGAAATTGCCATCGATTGGAACCACTTTTAAAAATATTAATCGGGAAGAAATTCCCGATTTTTTTATTCATTATAGTTGATAACTGCCATTGTACAGCGGGAAATACAGATGAGTTTTTCTTGTTCATCATAAATTCTAATATCCCAGACTAAAGTCTTTCTACCCGTATGTACAGGAGTTCCTATAGCTTTGACGATACCATCTTTCTTACTTCTAATATGGTTGGCGTTAATCTCCAGACCTACTGCATATTGGGTCTCCTTATCAATAAATTGATATGAGCCTGCAGATGCAACCGTTTCAGCTATTACTACTGATACTCCCCCATGCATTATGCCGAAGGGTTGATAGGTTTTAGGGGTAACTGGCATAGTTGCGATAACTTCTTCTGGGGTATATTTAATGATTTCTATGCCCAGAGTTTCCATTACGGTATTACTAATATCGAAAGGTTCGTTTTTATTCATTTTATTTATAATTTCCTCCCCAATTTATTTACAATACTATTATTATATTAATTTACCAAAATTAATACAAATAATGAATAATTATAAGGCTTTTTCTTAGAAGTGACTTATATATTAGCGTAAACTTTAATATTAGTAATATTAGCTATTATATTTTGTATAGACTTTATATCTTCAGCAGAGGGAGGAAGGACTTGGTCTAGTTCATATTGATAAGCTAAGATATCCCATTTGTGTACCCCTAAAGTGTGGTAGGGTAACAAATCTATCCTTTCTACAGAGTTTAGACTTTTTATGAAATTAGCTAATTTTATTACATCTGTCTTATCATCAGTTAGACCTGGTACTACTACATATCTTATCCAGATGGGGATGTAGGCGGCCGAAAGCAATCGTAGGTTAGCTAGATTTAAATCATTAGGAAGGCCAGTAAGTTTGTGGCTTTTGTCGGAATCAAAATGCTTAATATCTGCTAAAAATAAATTAGTGTATGGTAATACCTTTTTCAGAAGGCTGGTTTTTACATATAGTGAGGAATCTAGGGCGGTATGGATACCATTGGTTTGACAATTTTCTAAGACAGACCTTATAAAATCAGTTTGTAAAAGGGGTTCACCCCCAGAAAAGGTAATCCCCCCTTGCTGGTTCGCAAAGTAAGGTTTGCTCCGTAAGATTATCTGCATTAGTTCATTGACCCTATATCTTTTCGCATTATTAGACTGGATAGCCCAAGTATCAGGGTTATGGCAATACTGGCAACGCAGATGACAACCCTGCATAAAAATTACGGTTCGGATACCTGGACCATCTAAAGTGCTAAAAGTATCAATAGAATGGATTAGACCATACATACTAGTTCACCCTTATTAAAAATTACTACATAGTTTGATAGAAAGTTCGGGCTATGATTTCTTCTTGGTGTTCTCTAGATAATTTAATAAAATGGACTGCATAGCCTGATACCCTAATAGTTAAATCTGGATATTCCTCGGGATGTTCAATGGCATCTTTAAGGGTATCTAAATTGAATACATTAATGTTAATATGGTGAGCATCTTGGGCAAAGTAACCTTTTAGTAAGGCTACTAGGTTATCAACCCGTTCTGTATCACTTGTACCTAAAGCATTAGGCACAATAGAAAAGGTGAAGGAGATACCATCTTTAGCTTTACTATAGGGAAGTTTGGCTACAGAATTACAGGCGGCAATCGCCCCATGTTCTTCCCGACCATGCAGGGGATTAGCTCCTGGTGCCAAGGGTTCTCCTTTTTTTCTACCATCAGGGGTGGTGCCAGTATGTTTACCATACATTACATTGGAAGTAATAGTTAAAATAGATAGGGTATGGATGGCATTTTTATAGGTCGAATAGTTTTGACATTTGTGTAAAAATGTTTCCACTAGCTTAACCCCTATTAAATCAACCCTATTATCATCATTACCGAACTTAGGAAAATCACCTTCAGTTATAAAATCAGTGATTATACCTGCTTCATTTTTCACTACCTTTACTCTAGCGTATTTAATGGCACTCAAAGAATCCGCCACTACTGATAAACCTGCTATGCCAAAAGCCATAAACTTAGTTAAATTACTGTCATGTAGAGCTAGTTCTATGCGTTCATAAGCGTATTTATCGTGCATATAATGAATAATATTCATGGTGTTTACATAGAGCTTAGCTAGCCAATCCATCTGTATATTGAAGCGTTCTATAACCTTATCATAGTCTAATAATTCTTCTTCATATATGGGTGTTTTAGCTCCTACTTGCTGACCTGTTAGCTCATCTATACCCCCATTTAAGGCATAGAGCAATAATTTTGCTAAATTACATCTAGCACCGAAATATTGAGTTTCTTTACCTAGTCGCATGGCTGATACACAACAAGCTATACCATAATCATCTCCAAAATACTCTCTCATCAAATCATCGTTTTCATACTGGATGGCACTGGTTTCAATAGAAAGTCTAGCCACATAGTTTATGAAATTAGGGGGGAGGTTTTGCGACCATAATACAGTCATATTAGGCTCGGGGGCTGGCCCCAGATTAGTAAGGGTATTAAGAAATCTAAAACTATTTTTTGTAACTAATGTTCTGCCATCTATCCCGACCCCACCGATAGCTTCTGTAATCCAATTAGGATCACCAGCAAAGATCTCACTATAAGCAGGAGTTCTCAGATGTCTTACTAATCTTAGTTTTATTACTAGTTGGTCTATTAGTTCCTGAGCTTCCTCCTCAGTAATAAGTCCTTTATATAAATCTCGTTCAATATAGATATCCAAAAAGGTAGATATGCGACCTATACTCATAGCAGCCCCATTTTGTTCCTTAATAGCTGCTAAAAAGCCGAAATATAACCATTGTACTGCTTCTTTCGCATTTTTAGCTGGTTGGCTAATATCATAGCCATAAGATCCAGCCATAGTTTTCAGCTCTTCTAAGGCAGTAATTTGGTCAAATAATTCTTCCCTAAGCCTAATTTTATCGATATTCATTTCATTATTAATCATACTTAGGTCATATTTCTTAGCTTTTATAAGTCTATCAACTCCATAAAGGGCTACCCTCCGATAATCGCCGATTATTCTGCCCCTTCCATAAGAATCAGGCAGACCAGTAATAATGCCTACTTTTCTAGCTAGCTTCATTTCGGGGGTATAAGCCGCAAAAACTCCGTCATTATGTGTGCGACGATGTTTTAGAAAGAATTCTTCTAAGTCGGGATTTAGTTTATAGTCATAGGCTTCAGTAGCTTGTTTACTATGTCTAAGCCCTCCATATATGTTAATAGCCCTTTTAAGTGCTGTGTCTGTTTGCAAGCCTACTATAACTTCCAAGTCGGGGGCAATATAACCCGGGGGATGACTAGTTATGTTAATAGGACTATCAGCATCTACTGATAATACTCCTTTATGGGCAATTTCCTCTTTTAATAGGCTTTGACACTTTTCCCATAAAAGTTTGGTTTTCTTACTGGCACTAGTTAGAAAATCAGCTTCCCCTGTGTAGGGGACATAATTTTTTTGAATAAAATCCCGAACATCAATATCATGTGTCCATTTTCCTAGATTAAAATCTGCCCATGCTAGCAAATGCAGATACCTCCCTAAAGTATTTATTTTATTGTTTGAATTAAGTAGCTAATTATACATGGTCAGGATAATAAATAATTAATCCTCGACAAAATTGCCCCTATTACTAGGATATATTATACTTAGAAATAGTTTTACAGTATGGGGTTGACGATTATATGGTTATTCTTAATGGAGAAGATATTTCTGTCTCATACGGGGGGCAGATGGTCTTAGATAAGGTAAGTCTGGCTGTTAATGAAGGTGAAAGAGTAGGAATTGTGGGAGTCAATGGAGCAGGCAAGACCACGCTTTTGAAATGCTTGACCAAAGAGCTTATTCCTGATAGCGGTAACATACATCTTTCTACCGCTATTACCTATCAGTATTTAGAACAGCTAGCTAATTACCAAGAGGAAAGCAGCATTTGGGAGTTAGTATTAGATAGTTTTGCTAATCTTTTAGAATTGCGTAGTCGATTACGGGAATTAGAACTAGTAATATCCTCGGCTAGGGAAGAGGACTTACCTAAATTAATGACGAGCTATGCCTTAGTTACAGAGGAATATGAAAAAAATGATGGTTATTTATGTGAAAGTAACGCTAAAAAGGTATTAATGGGATTGGGTTTTAAGGATTCTGATTTTGCTAGGAAGGTTAAAAGCCTAAGTGGTGGGGAAAGAACTCGGCTTAATTTGGCCAGATTATTAGCCCTTAAACCAGAGCTTTTGTTTTTAGATGAGCCTACTAATCATCTGGATTTAGAGGCGGTGGAATGGTTAGAGGATTTCCTAGTTAATTATAAGGGTACGATTATCTTAGTATCTCATGATAGATTGTTCTTAGACCAAGTTGTGACTAGGCTTGTAGAGGTAAGTCATAATAAACTTTATGCTTATCCAGGGAATTATACGAATTATTTGAAGTTAAAGGCAGCTAATTCGCAGGCTTGGGCAAAGGCTTATCAAAAACAACAGGTCTATATAAATAAAACTAGGCAGTATATTGATAAATATAGGGCAGGTATAAAGTCAAAACAGGCCCAAGGGCGAGAAAAGCAACTCGCTAGGCTAGAATTAATAGAAAACATAGCAGCTGAAAAGACTATAGATATTGGGGATTACAAGATGCAAGAGACCAGTGCTACTGATGTCTTGTTTGTGGAGAATCTTAGTAAATCCTATGATAAGTTACTTTTTGCTGGGGTAAACATTCATATAAGAAAAGGGGAAAAGGTCGCTATTATAGGGCCGAATGGCTGTGGTAAAACTACCCTTTTAAAAATAATTGTAGGACAAGTCTTAGCTGATAAGGGAGAAATTAGAATAGGGAATCGAGTTATTATAGGCTATTTTTCACAGGAAATGGCTGATTTAGAAGCTGAAAAAATTGTCTTAGAGGAGATTATTTATAATTTTGATATCACTATAGAGAAGGCCCGTACCTTATTAGGAAGTATGCTATTTAGTGAGGATGAGGTATTTAAGAGAGTTAAAAATTTAAGTGGGGGCGAAAAAGCCCGTTTATCTATATTGAAATTATTATTAACGGGGGCTAATTTTCTCATCTTAGATGAGCCTACTAACCACCTAGATATTGATAGTCGCCTAGTTATAGAAGATATTTTAGCTACTTATCCAGGGACTATTTTATTGGTTTCTCATGACCGCTTTTTTATTGACCAAATAGCTAGACAGCTTCTAGTTTTTAATAATAATTCACTAACTAAGTTTTTAGGTAATTATAGCGATTTTTACCAGCAAGGACTCAATGAAGCTAAGGCTGAAGTAACTAAGGAAAAATTAGCCCCTAGCAATCAGCAATTACTAAGGCAGGAACAGAAGGAAGAGGAAAGGATAGAACGCAGGCTAAGAAGAGAAATAGCACTCTTAGAGGATGAGATTAGCCTAATGGAAACTAAGATGCTTAAAATAGAAAAGGACCTAGCTAATCCTAATATCTATGCTGATGTAGCTAAGGTACAGGTATTAGGGCAAGAATTAGACGAAATAGAGAATGTCTTACAGGATTTATACGAAAAATGGAATGAACTAATGGATTATGCGGATGATAAGCAAATCAGCTTATAAATTAAAAAAGGGGTAGTTGAAAAATTGAGTATGGATACTAGGGAAAAAGTAATTATAGTTGGCATAAGAACTAGATATGTTTCGGCGGCTGATTTTGCCCAAGATATGGAGGAATTAAAAGGGCTGGTAGAGGCTGCAGGTGGTAAGGTAATTATGGAAGTAAGCCAAAGCCGACCAAAAGCAGATACAGCTAATTATATCGGTAAGGGTAAATTAGAAGAATTATTGCATTTAGTAGAAGAATTGGAAGCTGAATTAGTAGTGTTTGACCAAGAATTATCCCCTGTTCAATTAAGAAACATAGAAGAACTATTAAATGTGCATACCATTGATCGGACTATGTTGATTTTAGATATTTTTGGGCAGAGGGCTAAGTCTAAAGAGGGAATTTTGCAAGTAGAATTAGCCAAATTACAGTATCAATTACCTAGGCTGACTGGAAAGGGACGGGAGCTTAGCCGGATAGGTGGGGGTATTGGGGCTAGGGGAGCTGGAGAGCAAAAACTAGAATTAGACCGCCGACAAATAAGGCGGAGAATAAAAGATATTAAAAACCAAATGGAAAAGCTAGAAAAAACTCGGGAATTACATCGTAAACAAAGAGAAAGGTCGGGACTTAAGGTGATATCATTAGTGGGCTATACCAATGCTGGAAAGTCATCCCTTTTTAATCTTTTATGTGAAATGGCTCATGTTAGTAAAGCTAAGCAGGTTAAGGCTCATGACATGTTATTCCAGACCCTAGATACAACTACTCGGAAAATTACCCTAGACAAGGGA
>JAAYRQ010000123.1 GCA_012518685.1 Syntrophomonadaceae bacterium
ATCAGCATGAGCTGAATAGGCTTCAATACTTTCAATATCTGCTTTGACAGTAATTTGTTCACCATGAATTCTAACGAGTTTTTCACCATCGACAATCCTTCTGCCTAAAGTTCCTTGAGCCTGATAACCTACAAAAAGAATCGTGCTCTCTGGTCTCCATAGGTTGTGTTTTAGATGATGTTTAATCCTACCTGCATCACACATGCCACTAGCAGAAATAATAATACTACCTGTTGTCAATTCATTAAGACGCATAGATTCCTCTTGGCTTCTGGAAAATTTAAGATTAGGCAATCTTAAAGGATGTTGATTATGCTCCACTGCCTGCCTACGAGTAAAAGTATCATAATAGTCAATATTGCGTTCAAAAATTTCTGTAGCGGCAATAGCCAAAGGGCTATCAATATATATATCAATATTTTCATCTAATAAACCATCATAATATAAGGTGCTTAAATCATATAATAAGTCCTGAGTTCTTTCTACTGCAAAGGAAGGAATAATTAGATTGCCACCTTTTTGCATAGTCTTTTTGATTACTTCTTCTAACTGTTCTAATCTTCTATAAATGCCTTTATGGTACCTATTTCCATAAGTAGATTCCATAACTACATAATCTGCACTTTCAATAATAGCTGGATCCCTTACTATAGGTTGATTACTATTACCTAAGTCACCTGTAAATACTATCTTCGTTTTATCTTCGCCCTCTTTAATCCAGATTTCTATTATATTAGAGCCTAATATGTGTCCTGCATCTCTTAATCTTACTTCAACTCCTTCTGCAATTTCAATGATTTCATCTGAATTAATAGAAGAAAATTGCATTAAGGCATTTTTAGCATCATCTATCTTATAAATAGGTTCTATTAATAGCTTGCCAGCCCTTTTTAATTTACGATTTTTTCGCTCTACTTCCGATTCCTGAATATATGCCGAATCAGGTAATAATACTCTAGCAAGTTCTTCAGTAACATGACTACAATAAATCTTTCCCTCAAAACCATGCTTAACCAACTTGGGTATTAAACCTATGTGGTCTATATGAGCATGGGTTAGGATTACAAAATCTAAACTACTAGGTTCAATAATAAATTCCTTATAGTTCCTCTCCTTAACTTCCTTAGAACCTTGAAACAAACCACAATCAACGGCAAATTTTACTTTACCAGTATCAATAACAAAAAAAGATCCAGTAACTGTTTTAGCTGCCCCTAAGAATTTTAATATCAAGAAATATTCCCCCCTACGATTTCACTTATATATATTGTATTATACTGCAGCTATTTGTCGAGCATCTTTTTTCTTAGATAACCTTATAAATTCTTGATGAAAATTAATAACTTCATATCTAATTTTATTATGATCTTCGGTTAATAATGCCGAATTAAGATTTTCAAAACTGTTAAGACCAAATTCCCTAACTATTTCATTACTATCTAAGTCTGGAATTAATTCTGCATAAGTTAGATGGACTTGCCCAAAAACATTATAGTAAAGTTCTTTTATTTGTATAATTCTTCTTGTAACTTGCAATATATCAAAATCATCTTTTTCCACAATATACATAAGATTATGCAGTATATTTTGCATTAATTTATTATTAAAAACGGAATTCATAACTTCCTTTTTATATTGCTTTGCTAGCAGATAGTTAAGATATTCTTTTAATTCTCTTCGTCCAGTTATGCTCAGCTTTGCATATAAATTAATTAACTCTACCTCTTGATTAGTAATTTCACCTATCAAAAGCAAAACCCCCTTTATCATTATAGTAAGAGGGCTTCACCAAAAACAGTTTTAAATCCTTTAGTTAATTATCGTAAAAATGTTTTCAAATTCCATAGTATTCGATTATATTCAGCAGTAATCTATAGTTAAGCTATATTATTTATGTCGATTAAGGAAATTTCCCATTTTTTCAAGGGCTGCTTCGATATTTTTTGCACTGGCTGCATAACAGCATCTAATAAAACCTTCCCCATTTGCACCAAAGGCATTACCAGGTATTACAGCTACTTGCTCTTCTATAAGTAATTTTTCGCAAAACTCCTCACTCGACATATTAGATGATTTTATAGAGGGAAAGGCATAAAAAGCACCCCTAGGTTCAAAACAATCTAAACCTATTTCTTGAAAACCTGCTAAAATTATTTTACGCCGATAATTGTAATCATCAACCATCTTACGCATTTCACCTTCACCATGTCTTAAGGCTTCCAAAGCGGCCTTTTGCCCCATTATAGGTGCACACATAATGGCATATTGATGTATTTTAGTCATAGCACTAATAATATCAGGATGAGCTAGGGCATAACCTATTCGCCAGCCAGTCATAGCAAAAGCCTTAGAAAATCCATTAGTAACTATAGTTCTACCTTTCATCCCAGGAAAAGAAGCTATAGAAATATGCTGTCCACCATAAGTAAGTTCAGCATAGATTTCATCCGATATCACTAATAAATCATTTTTAATAATTATGTCTATTAATTTTTTAAGATCATCTTTTTCCATAATCCCGCCCGTAGGATTATTCGGATAAGCGAGGATTAAGACCTTTGATTTGGGACTAATATATTTTTCCAATATTTCGGGTTTTAACCTGTACTCATCCTCAAAATATGTTGGAACAGCAACAGGCTTGCCATAGGCCAAAGTAGCACCAGGTGCATAAGAGACAAAAGATGGTTCTGGCACTAAAACCTCATCACCAGGCTCCAATAAAGCTCTCAATGCTATGTCAATAGCTTCACTTACCCCTACAGTTACTAGGACTTCATTTTGGGGCGAATATTCAACCCCAATAGTTTTTTTAATATAATTAGCAATCTCTTCTTTTAATTCAGGTAAGCCACTATTAGAAGTGTACATAGTATAGCCTTTTTCCAAGGAGTAAAAACAGGCTTCCCTAATATGCCAAGGTGTAACAAAATCAGGCTCACCAACTCCCAATGATATAACTCCTTCCGTTTGGCTAACTAAATCAAAAAACTTCCTTATTCCAGATGGAGGTATAGATTTTACAACAGTTGATAAATATTTTTCCATACTACTCACGGACTAACCACCAACCTTTTATCTTCATAAGGATCAGAAAAAATGAAGTTTTCTTGTTTGTATCTTTTTAAAATAAAATGCGTTACAGTGCTTTGTACTTGATCTAAGGTAGATAACTTATGCGAAACAAACCAAGCTATATCTTGCATAGTTTCACCAGTAACTACTACTGATAAATCATAAGTACCACTCATAAGCGATACCGAAGTTACTTCCGAAAACCGACAGATTCTTTCAGCTACACTATTAAAGCCTACTTCTCTTTCAGGTGTAACCTTTACATCAATCATAGCAGTAACTCCGTTGTTGTCTAACTTATCCCAGTTAA
>JAAYRQ010000124.1 GCA_012518685.1 Syntrophomonadaceae bacterium
AACTTACTTAACAACTAAAGCGGAAAGGGCATTTTTAAGAACCTTAGAAGGTGGCTGTCAAGTGCCGATTGCAGCCTACGCATACATAAGGGAAAATAAACTTAATATTTCTGGTCTAGTTGCTTCATTAGATGGAAAAGTAGTTTATAGGTCTTCACTCGTAAGTGATAAAAATGCTGCCGAACAGTTGGGAATTAACTTGGCAAAGGAATTAATTGAACAAGGGGCATTTGATATTTTACACAAGATAAAAGGGTTGGGAGATTAGCGATGGATAAAAAAGGTTTTGTTTATTTAGTAGGGGCAGGACCTGGGGATCCTGGATTGTTTACTTTGAAGGGAAAGGCCGTTCTGGCTAAGGCGGATGTAGTGGTATATGACCGTCTAGTCAGCAGCCAAATTCTAGCTTGGGCACCTAGTAATGCTGAATTAATATATGTAGGAAAAAAATCAGGTAACCATGCCCTTCCTCAAGAAGAAATTAATGCACTTTTAGCTACTAAAGCTAGTGAAGGCAAAATGGTAGTAAGGCTAAAAGGTGGAGACCCTTTCTTATTCGGGCGGGGCGGGGAAGAAGCCTTATATATTAGGGAAAAAGGCTTTGCTTATGAAGTAATTCCTGGTATTACTTCTGCTATAGCCGTACCAGCTTATGCTGGTATCCCAGTAACTCATCGGGATAATAGTTCTAGTCTGACTATTGTAACGGGGCATGAAAGACCTGATAAAAAAGAAAGCTCGATTAACTGGGAGCTATTAGGAGCTAGTGACAGTACCCTAGTTTTTTTAATGGGGGTTGAAAATTTAGACTTCATTGTTAATAATTTAATGAATAATGGAAAAAGTGAAGAAACCCCAGTAGCTTTAATCAGGTGGGGGACTTTACCAGAACAAGAGATATTGGCTGGTAAGCTTAATGATATAGTGACCAAAGTTAAGGAAAGTAATTTTAAACCTCCTGCCGTGATAGTGGTGGGGGAAGTTGTAGATTTACGCCATTCACTAAGTTGGGTAGAAAACAAACCTCTATGGGGTAAAAGAATTATTGTCACTAGGGCTAGAGCCCAGGCTAGTGATCTAGTAGCAAAAATTAGGGAGCTAGGGGGGGAACCTATAGAGTTTCCGACCATTTCCATTGAACCAGAGAGTAATTATCTAGCCTTAAACAATGCTTTTAATAATGTCAGCAATTATGATTGGCTTATCTTCACAAGTGTTAATGCGGTTAAAATATTTTTTGCTAAGCTAAGGGAGGATAAAAAGGATATCCGACATTTAGCAAGGCTTAAAATATGTGCTATCGGGCCTGCTACTAGAAAAGAGTTAGAAGATAAGGGTCTAATTGTTGATAATATGCCTGATGAATATAGGGCAGAAGGAATTATAGAGGAATTAAAGGATAAAATTAAGCCTGGTGAATGGGTCTTATTACCTAGAGCCAGAGGGGCTAGAAGCTTATTGCCTGAGGCTTTAAAAGATTTAGGTGCTAATGTTAATGAAATCTTAATTTATAAGGCGGTGGCGGAAAAAAGGGTAAGTGAGGATATGTTTGCCCAAATAGTCAAGGGAAACATTGATTATGTAACCTTTACTAGTTCCTCTACGGTAGAGAATTTCGTTAATATTGTTGGGCTGGAAAATGCTTTAAAAATAAACAATAAAGCTAAAATAGCTGCTATAGGTCCAATAACAGCAAAGACTGCTGAAACAAAAGGTTTTACAGTTGATATTATAGCAAAAGATTATACGATTAACGGGCTTATTGCTGCAATTATGGCGGATGTTAAGCTATAAAAATGGGGAGGGGTTTTTAAAATGATAGGATGTACTAAATTATTATGTGGTACTGCTACAGTTTCAGAAGCTATTAAATACGCAGGGAAAGAAGATGTTCCTCCTGAATTATTACAATTCTCGGCGATTAATCGTCCCTTAGTAGTCTGGAATACTACTAATCGTTGTAATTTAAGATGCAAACATTGTTATATAGAAGCGGAAGACAAAAGCTATAAAGATGAATTGACTACCGAAGAAGCGGTTAGGTTTATACATGATTTAGCCGAAATGAAGGCACCTGTCTTATTGTTTTCTGGGGGAGAACCTTTAATCCGCCATGATTTATTTGAAATGGGTAAATTGGCTGGTGACTTGGGACTTAGACCAGTTATCTCAAGTAATGGAACTCTCATCGACGATGAAAAAGCTAAGAAAATAAAGGCAGCAGGCTTTCAATATGTAGGTATCAGTATAGATGGGGCTCCTGCTACCCACGATGATTTTAGAGCCCAAAGGGGTGCTTTTGATGCTGCTATTGCAGGGGTTAAGGCTTGTCAAAATAATGGTATTAAGACGGGGGTAAGATTTACCGTTAATAAGCTTAACCAGCATGATTTACCAGAGATTTTCGATATTTTGGAAAGAGAAAGAATACCTAGATTCTGTATGTACCATTTAGTCTATGCAGGACGCGGTGAAGAGATGCTAGACTTAGACACTTCTATTGCGGAGAAAAGGGAAATTTTAGATTATGTAAGTCGTAAGACTATAGAATTACATAATAAGGGTGTAGAAGTTGAAATACTTACTACGGATAATCATGCTGATGGTATTTATTTACTAAATAAAATTAGACAAACTGAACCAAATAGGGCTGAGGAAGTTATACAACTACTTAACATGCATGGGGGTTGTTCAGCAGGAACTAAGTTTGCCAATGTTGACTCTTATGGCAATGTCCATCCTTGTCAGTTCTGGCAAGATTACTCTATTGGAAATGTTAAGGAAACTCCTTTTAGTAAGTTATGGAATTCGGATGATGAATTATTAGTAATGCTAAGAGAAAAAGAAAAACATGTTAAAGGCAAATGTGGAGAATGTAATTATAAAGCACTTTGTGCAGGTTGTAGAATCAGGGCCAGGGCAGTCCATCAAGATTTGTGGGCTGAAGATCCAGCTTGTTATTTGACTGAGGAAGAAAGACAAGGTTAGGTGAGTTTTTTGGTTTTTCCAGTAAAAAGGATGAGAAGGCTAAGGGGTTCTGAAACCCTTAGAAGAATGGTAAGGGAAACTAAGCTATCTGTAGATGACTTAGTTTACCCCTTGTTTATTACTTTTGGGCAGGATAAAAAAATCCCTGTTAATTCGATGCCTGGAGTTTTCCAGTACTCTGTGGATAGGCTT